>CASDTD010000031.1 GCA_949283445.1 uncultured Coriobacteriia bacterium
GTCAGCCTGCTCGGGCCGCTCTTTCACCTGCTTGCAATAGTCGAGGCGCGCTTCGACCTCGCCTTGTTCCTCTTTTGCAACCTCGACTTGCGCGTCGAGGCGACGTACGCTCGACTTCAAGTCGTCGATTTCCCGCTCGAGCGGAGACTCCTCGTCCTCGCAAGCCTGCTTGAGGTCACGCAAGGCCTGTTTGGCAGCCGCCTTCGCATCGTTGACCGCGTCTTTCGCTTCGCGCTCCGCCGTCTTCAACTGTTCGAGCTGTGCCTCGAGCTCCTGCAAATTGGCGGGAGGCTCTTCTTCGGCACGGGCGGCCTCGCACTGCGCCTGCACGCCCTTGCGCCGGGCTTTTGCCTGCTCGAACAGCGCGTCCAGCTCGTCTGTCTGGGCATCGAGCTGCTTTTTCTTCGTGTCGAGCCGCCGCTTGTTGACGTCGCGCACCCGTTTGTATTCCGCCTGAACCCCCTCGAGCGCCTCTTTGTCACGTGCGAGCTTCTCTTCGTTTTCCGCAATGGACGTCTTCAGCTCGTCGAGCCTTGCCGTGCGCTCTGCGACGATGCTCTCGTAATTCGAGAGGATGTCCACCATGTCCGCATGGGTCTGCCGGTCTTTGGCCGTCTGCGCCTGGAACTTGGCCAGCTCACGTTCGCGCCGGCGCATATCACGCCCCTGGACGACGCTGTCTTTCAGCGCGGCGAAGCTCTGCTTGTACTCGCCCGCCTCAGCCTCGACTTCTTTTGCAGGCGCCTCCTGCTCAGCAGAGCTCAGGGTCTCATCTTGCGGTTCGGGCATACAGGCCTCCTATAGCGCATTGCCAATCTCGTGAACATCATTGTACCCATGCGTCGCAAGAGCCCATGCATTCATATGGTGAAATTCACTTAAATACACGTCATCCATGCTGGTTCAAGCAGGCCTATAGCACGCAGTCGGCAATCATATGGTCGAAATCGGCCAAGCCGTGCTCGTCGTCGACCAGATGGTCGGCGATGCGGAACTTCCAGTCTTCGCCCACACGCGTGCGCACCGTGACCGTAGCCTCCCAGCCCAGGTTCAGCCACTCGGCCCCACGCTGGTCGCGATACACCTGCGCACGAGCGTCGTTGAAGGCGTCTGTCATGTCCGTATGCCAGCTGTCGACAAGCGCCCAGGGAATGGACTCGATGCGAATCTGGTTGTCGGTGAAATCGAATTCGTAGTACTTGATCACGATCAGGCGCAAGTTCGTGAACACGTAGTTCGCGGCCGTGCGTACGCTTTTGTTGAAATCATCGAAATACTCGCCGGTATAGGCCGCCTTCACGACTTCCTCGTCCACGAGAATCTCGTTGGCTTCTTCCGGCACCGCACAGGTATCACGCAGAAACGACCAGGTCCGCTCTTTGTCTTCTGCCATTGCGATCACGCTCCTCGCATCGCGCCCTTTTGTTTCGTGCACCTATATTGTACGCGGAAAACGCGGTCATGACGCCTCGGGACAAAAGCTCGCGAAACGAACGCTGCGGGCAAGCCCCAGCGCACCTAGAAACTTTCGACCAGCTCGATGAGCTCTTGCTTCTTGTGCACGCCGAGCTTGTTGTAGATGCGCTTGGTGTGCGTGCGAACGGTGTTTTCCGAAATGAACAGCAGCTCGGCGATGCGCGCGACGGTATTGCCGCGCACGACCAGCCCGACGACCTCCGCCTCGCGGTCGCTTAAGCGGTACATCTGCTGCAATGCGGCGATCTGCTTGTCAAGACGGTCCTTGAACTCGCGCTCGTGCGCACCGTGCGCAGGCAACGGCGTACCCGACGCCCGTGCAGTACCAGCAGTGCTGTCTTCGGCTTCGTCTTTCGCGCCTGCGACAACCGGTCCCTGCGAAGGGCGCGCATCGCGAACCGGCATGCCCTCGACGGGCGTTATGAGCTCGATGGTGTCTCCGTAAAGCAACTTGGCCGCAGTGCGTTTGAAATTCACCACGGTAATGAAGAACATGAGCGCAAGCAGGTAGATGGCCAAAACGGCCATCGTGAGTGCCGGGCTGCCACCCGAAAACGGAATCCTGCCCACAAGGCTGCCCACGATGAACCCGATGTCGTGCAGGCCATAGACGATGCCGCCGAAAAAGCCGAACGCGAACGTGGGGTTGACGCCCCTGTCGCGCGACATCTGCATGCACTGCACCATGGTGAGCATGAGCCCGACGCTGTAGAGGGCGAACAGCCCCGCCGCCAGCCAGCGCACGTACGGCCCGCCCGCGAAGGGAACGAGCACGAACGCGGAGATGATGACGGGGAACACGATCTGGTACAGCTTGGTCAGGTTCATGCGCACGCCTTTGAGCTGCCACAACAGCAGCATCGCCAGCGCCACGACGATGAGAGCCACCATCGACAGGAGGTTGACCGACGTACCGATTTCCGGACGCTCGATGGCGACAGAGCGCACCAGCCCCGCGCACAGCGCAAGCGCGCCCATGCACAACGCGCCGCGCCACATGCTCAACAACGCGCGCCGGTACACGCGCAGGTTCTCGCGCGGGACATCGGCAAACATCGGCTGCGTGTAATCGCCGCGCCGGTTGCCCAAGATGACCGCGAGAGCGAACAGGGGAAGGAAGACGAGCGGAATCAGGTACGCCGTCACGGCACGGGGGATCAAGTAGAGCGCAGCGTAGATAACCCCGGCATAGACGAAGCCGACAATCAGGTCGCGCAGGCCCGCAAGCTCGCCCTGACCGGCGAACATCCGCTGCCACAGCAAGTAGAACAAACCCGCGCCCGCGCCCAGGAAGACGCCGCCGAACACGACGAGCAGCTCGACGAAGGCACCGGGAGCGTACATGCCGATGATCAGGCACGCCCACCCGGCGAAATACACCGCCGAGGCGACGATGACGCGCGCCGACGATTTCCAGCGTGCCAGACTGCGAACCACGCTGCCCACCCCGGCAGCGGCAAACGTCAGAAACAGCATGAGGGATTGCGCCAGATAGAACCAGAACAGGCGCTCCCCCGTCTGGATTTCGAACGGGAGAAACGGAAACACGCCGCCCCAGATGCCCGTCGCGTTGACGGCAAGGAAGAGCGCATACCCCAGCGAGCACACGCTCGGCTTGAGCAGCCCTGCTATCTTGCGGAGCACACCACTCCCCTTCCCTTTCAGGACATCTGCGCCGCAACGCCCACCATGACGGGCACGGCGCGCACGGTCTCTATCATAGCGAATCGAAGGCACGTGGCGTCGGTGCGCGAGAAAAATCACGTCACATGGCATGCAACGGGGCTCTCACGGCCCCATTTTGCAAAACCGCAGCTCAACGCTATCGCATGCGGAAAACATGTGACGAGAAGGTCACAACATTCCCCCGTTTTATGTGACATCCCGCACGCACGGGTGAGATACGCTTTGCAAAGCGTTTATCTAGCATGTGCAATTCGTAGAGAGGAAGGGGATTGTATGCCAGATACGAAGATGAGCCGCAGGACGTTCGTCAAGGCGTCGGGCGCTCTCGCGGCAATCGCCGCAGCGGGAAGCAGCCTCGCGGCGACGAGCTCGGCTTTCGCGGAAGGAACCGACGAGGCCGCCGGCTCCGAAACCATCGCCTGGAGTCGTTGCAACGTCAACTGCGCAGGAGGCTGCTGCTTCCAGTTCCATGTGCGCGACGGAAAAGCCGTCTACATGGAAACCGACAACACGGGTGACGAGAACTTCCAGGCACGCGCCTGCCTGCGTGGCCGCAGCATGCGCAAGTGGCTCAACCACCCGGACCGCCTGACGCACCCGATGAAGAGGGTCGGCGCCCGCGGCGAGGGCAAGTTCGAGCAAATCAGCTGGGACGAGGCCATCCAGACCATCCACGACAAGCTCGATCACATCTACAAGACCTATG
>CASDTD010000032.1 GCA_949283445.1 uncultured Coriobacteriia bacterium
CGGGCGTTATATTCGTCGCCACTTCGAAATCCGATTCCGTGCGCACCTTGACCTTCCTCGACGACGGGGACGGCGTTCCCACTTCCATGCAAGAGCACATTTTCGAGCCGCGTGTTACGTCGAAGCTCGAGAGCATGGTCATGGACCGCTGGGGCGTGCATGGGCGTGGCATGGCTCTGTATTCCATCAGGTGCAACACGCTGGAGTCCTCGGTTCTCGTGTCGGGCAAGGAGCTGGGCTCTTCGTTCAAGGTGGTCGTCGACTTGAACGAGCTTTCGGAAAAGGCCGACCAGTCGACACTGCCCCAGGTGTTCAAGGCAGACGACGGCTCGGTTGAGGTCGGCAGGGGGCCGCATAACATCGTGCGCACGATCGTCGAGTTTGCCTTGGAATCAAAAGAACGCGTTACTGTGTATTACGGCACGCCGACGGATATCGTCGCCGCGCTGTACGAGTACGGCAAACGCCGGCTGAGCGATGAACAGCTGCTGTTCTGCGACGACGTCACGGCGTTACCCGTCTGTCTGAGGCCCGCAGCTGCGGCTGATGCGCTCGACCTCGTCGACATCTGCACCTCTATGGGTCTGCCCATATCGGAACGCACGGCGCATCGCGTGATGGCTGGTCAGATCGAACCATGCGTGCCGCCGCTCAAGCAGGCGCTTTCCCCTCGTCGCGCGCAGCACCAGCCGAGTGTCGATATCTACCGGGACAGCCGTGGCCTGAAAATCTCCTCTGAAGACTTGAGCAGGTTCACTGCCGAGCTCGAGCACGTGTTCGACGCTCTGGGAAAGCGCTATTACCTCACGCTGTCCGAGCATCCGAAGGTGAGGGTGGGAAAGGACTGCATATCAGTCAAGTTCCCCATAGACAAGCAACTGTGAAAGACCCGAGCGGTTTTTTCGTGAGCAGGTCCATGACGAAAGGCGAATCATGAACGATATCGAGGCGAAAGTGGCCCACTGGGCACACCATCTGGAAGGCGACGATGCTGCGGAACTTGCCACGTTACAGCAAAACCCCGAAGCGCTTTCCGACGCGTTCTACCGCGAGCTCGCGTTTGGTACTGCCGGCCTGCGCGGCATTATCGGTATCGGGCCCAATCGCATGAACGTCTACACCGTCGGCAAGGCCACGCAGGGGCTCGCCGACTATCTGAACGCGCATTTCGCGTCCCCGAGCGTGGCAATCGCGCGTGACAGCCGCAACAAGGGACGCGCGTTCGTGGAGACGGCCGCCGGCGTGCTCGCCGCGAACGGCGTGCGCGTGCTCGTCTTTTCCGATATCGAGCCCACGCCCGTGTTGTCGTTTGCGGTACGCCATCATGCCTGCAGTGCCGGCATCAACGTGACAGCCAGCCACAATCCCGCCGAATACAACGGTTACAAGGTCTACGGTCCGGACGGCTGCCAGATCAGCGGGCAGGCCGCAGCGGAGATTCAGAAGGCCATCGACGAGCTTGATTTCTTCGACGGCGTCAAGCGCGTTTCCCTAGACGATGGGCTCGAATCGGGGCTCATCAGCTGGATTGGAAAAGATTCGGTCGACGCGTTTCTGGATGCTGTGGCCGCTCAGTCCGTCGAGCCTCTGGACGCCGGCGAAGACAGCCCGCTGCGCGTCGTGTACACCCCGCTCAACGGCACGGGGCTGGAATGTGTCACGCGCATTCTGGAGCGTGTCGGCGTCACAGACGTGACCATCGTGCCCGAGCAGGCGGAACCGGACGGGAATTTCCCGACCTGCCCGTACCCGAACCCCGAAACGCGGGCCGCCCTCGAGCGGGGGCTGGCTTTATGCGAAGAAGTCGAGCCAGACTTGCTCATCGCCACCGACCCAGATGCCGACCGCGTGGGCATTGCGGTGCCGCATGAGGGGGCATATGAGCTTCTGACGGGCAATGAGGTCGGCGTTTTGCTCATCGACTACCTGTGCCGTATGCGCGAGAAACGGGGAGAGAGCCTGGAAGACAAGGTGGTCGTCACGACCATCGTCTCGTCGCTCATGCCCGATGCCCAGGCGCAGGACTTCGGGTTCCAGTTGCGCCGCGTCCTGACCGGTTTCAAGAACATCGGCGGGCAGATCGCGCTTCTGGAGCAAGACAATGCCGCGCAGCGCTTCATGTTCGGCTTCGAGGAAAGCTACGGCTACATGTCGGGCACGCACGTGCGCGACAAAGACGCCGTCAATGCCTCCATGCTCATCGCCCAGATGGCGCGCTGGCACAAGCGGCAGGGGCGCGATCTGGTTCAGGCCATGAACGAGCTGTACGAGCGCTACGGTTTCTATTTGAACCGCACGCTCAGCTTGTCGTACGAAGGAAGTGCCGGCGCCGCCAAGATGGCCGAGCTCATGAGCCGGCTCAGGAACGAGCCGCCCCGTTCGATAGCCGGGCGTCCTGTTGTCGAGTTCGTCGATTTCGAGCGGGAAGCCGGCATGCCCGTCATCAACCGCGCAAACGATGGCGTGCAGCAGTTGCCTCGCGCCGATGTGCTGTCGTTCGAGCTTTCCGAGGGTGTGAAAGTGCTCGTGCGCCCCAGCGGCACGGAGCCCAAGATCAAGGCGTATCTGTTCTCGAAAGCGGCGACGCGCAAGGAAGCGGCTGCCCTTCTCGACGAGCTCGAGCAGGCGGCGCGCCGCTTGCTGTCCTGAGTTTGGCTGCCCTTGGAAGCATATTCAAGTTCCATAGACGCGCGCGCACGCTCTAGGGTATCATTGTCCATTGTAATTTGACCCTTCTCGCCGTATGAACGAAAGGAGAGTGAGAGTCTTACGATGCCGATTGGCTTAAGTCTCGTACTCGTCGTTTTCTTTCTTCTCATGAACGCGTTTTTTGTCATGGCGGAATTCGCCTTGGTTCGCGTTCGCAAGTCGCAAATCGACATCCTTGTCGAAGAAGGCGCGCGCGGCGCCAAAAACGCGCAGAAAATCTCACGCAACGTCAACGCGTATCTGTCCGCCTGTCAGCTTGGCATCACGCTTGCGTCGCTTGCCCTCGGCTGGCTGGGCGAACCTGCGGTCTCGGCGCTGTTCCACCCGCTGTTTGAGATGCTGGGGCTTCCCGCAGCACTCAACCACGCCATTGCGGTTGCCATTGGCTTTTGCATCATCACCGCGCTTCACATCATCGTGGGCGAGCTCATCCCGAAGTCGCTTGCCATCTTCAGCACCGAACGGTATGCCTTGCGCACGTCCGGGCTGCTGGTGTTCTTCTACCGCATCACCTATCCCATCATGTGGCTGTTCAACACGATTACCAACGGTGTCGTGAAACTGCTCGGGCATGATCCCTCTCAGGAGCATGATGCCTACACGGGCGAGGAAATCCAGCTGCTCGTCGACGAGAGCGCGGAAAACGGCCTTATCGATTCTGATCAAAGCGAGTTCGTGAACAATGTCTTCGACATCGCCGACAAGGACATCGAGGCTATCATGACCCCGCGTACCGACATGATCTGTCTGGATGCCGAAGACACGCTCGAGAACAACCTCAAGCTCATCGACGACCACAAGTTCACTCGGTACCCGATCTTCCGCACGAGCAAAGACGACATCATCGGCTTCGTGCACATCAAAGATATCTACCATCTCGGTCCGGGCGCCACGATGGACGATATCCGTATCCGTCGCATCGTCGCCGCCCCCGAGAGCATGCCCGCGGTAAAGCTGCTGCAGATGTTCAAGCGCGAGCGCACCAAGATCGCACTCGTCATCGACGAACACGGCGGCACGTCGGGCATGGTGACGATGGGCGACATTCTCGAGGAGCTTGTGGGCGAATACGACGACGAATACGTCCACGGCTCTTCCATGCCGGAGCTCACTAAGATCGGCGAAGACCATTACCTCGCGGCGGGCTCGCTTCCCATCGACGACTTCGCCGAAGAGGTCGGCTTCGACGAAGACGGGTTCACCGAATGCGAGACGCTGGCCGGTTTGCTGCTCGACGAGTTCGATCGTATTCCCAAAGTCGGCGACGAGACGTCGTACCGGGAACATGACACCTCGGTGCGCTTCGTCGTCCGCAGCATGGAGGCGCATCGCATACTCCAGATCGAGTTCTGGGTCACGCGCGCCGAAGAACCTGAAGCATGACACACGTACCCCGCGTCTTCCTATCGGGAGCACGGGGTATTGTTCTATAATTCACTCTCGTACGTTTGTTGCATATATGTTGTCTTATCGCAGAGAAAACACACTGGGGACGTAGCACATGGATTTTCTCAAGGTTTCTAGCAAGTCTTCGCCGGCGTCGGTGGCAGGTGCCGTGGCGGGCCTCATCAAAGACGGTAACCCCGTGAGGATTCAGTCGATTGGTGCAGGTGCGGTCAACCAGGCCGTCAAGGCCATCGCCATCGCCCGCGGGTATCTTGCGCCCAGTGGCATCGACTTGTTTTGCGTTCCCTCGTTCATCGAATTGGAAATCAACGGGCAAACGCGTACGGGCATCCGTTTTGTCGTTCAGCCACACTATTCCGACGAGCAGCTCGAGTTCGATTCAGCCGACGGCGCATCTGCATAACGACGTATCCGGGGCTCTCATGATTTGCGCCGACTTGCACATGCACTCCACAGCTTCAGATGGCATCCTGCCTGCTGAGGCAATCGTGCAACGTGCGCGGCAGGCGGGGCTTTCGGCCATCGCCGTGACCGACCACGACACCGTCGCGGGCTCGAAACGCGCCTGCGCCTGCGCTTCGGAGCTCATGGTTGTTCCGGGTGTCGAGATAACCACGCAAACCGAAGGCCGGTACGTCCATATGCTCGGGTATTTCATCGACCTCGACGACACGCGTCTGGACGAGTTTTTCGCCGAAAACCGTCACAGGAGGGAAGACAGGGCCTGTGCCATCGCGGACAACCTCGCGTCCGACGGGTTCGCGGTCAGCGCTGATGCCATGCGCAAGACGGGAAAGACGCTCAACAGGTCGCTTCTGGCGCGCATGCTTGTCGAATCCGGTGCCGCCACGAGCATCGACGATGCGTTCAAGCGGCTGATCGGGTACATGAGCCCGTACTACGTGAGCTGCGCGTATCCCTCGACGGTCGATGCCATACGGCTCATCAACGGTGCCGGAGGCTGCGCGTTCATCGCGCATCCCGCCCAGTATCATGTCGTCGATTTAATCGAGCGCTTCGCCAGAGAGTCGATGACGGGGCTCGAGGCGTATCATACGATGCAATCTCGCGCGGATAGCGAATTGCTCGTCAAGCTCGCTTCCCGTCTGGGGCTTTCCGTGAGCGGCGGGTCGGATTGGCATGGCGACGCCACGCATGGGGCTTCGCTGGCGAGTGCGGGCCTCGAGCGCGCGCAGCTCGAGGCGTTTTTGCGCGCATGCGGGCGTGCGGACATGGCATGACGGATGCGGCGCGTTTACAACGACAAGAAGAAGCGATGCCGTCTTTCGGGCGGCATCTTGTTGGATAGGCAGGTTATCTATGTACGCACGACATGATTCCCCCTTGGCGGGCATGACGTACTGGCAGCAGACTTTCGGGTGCCAGATGAACGAAAACGATGCCGAGCGCGTGGCGGGTATGCTCGACGCGTGCGGGGCGTTGCCGGTGAGCACGATCGAAGAGGCGGATATCGCCGTGTTTTTGACCTGCTGCGTGCGCGAACGGGCTGACATACGCCTCAAGGGGCAGGTCGCGTCTATCAAGAACATTCCGCCGGCGCATGAGGCTTCCCGCATCGTCGCGGTGGGTGGCTGCATCGGCCAGCGTGATGGTGCCGCGCTGCAAGAGGAGCTCGGCAACGTCGACGTCGTCTTCGGCACGCATAACCTCGGACATCTCGTCGATTTGCTCGAACGGCGCGTGGAGAACGGCTGCAAAGTCGCCGAGACGATCGAGGAAAACGATGGGTTTTCCAGCGAGCTTCCCTTCAGGCGCGAAAAGCCCTGGCATGCCTGGGTCCCCATCATGACGGGTTGCGATAATTTCTGCACCTACTGCATCGTCCCGTATGTACGGGGGCGGGAGATGTCTCGAACACTCGAAAGCATCGAGCTCGAACTGGCCTCTCTCGCGCAGCAGGGTGTCAAGGAACTCACGTTGCTCGGGCAAAACGTTAACTCGTACGGGCGCGACCTGTACGGCGTGCCCCGGTTTTCGGACGTTTTGAAGCTGGCGGGTGAAAGCGGCGTGGAGCGCGTGCGTTTCGTCACCAGCCATCCGAAAGACCTTTCCCCGGAAACGATTGAGTCCATGGCGCGCTATGACAACATCATGCCCCAGCTGCACCTGCCTTTGCAATCGGGGTCCGACCGCATCCTGAAGCTCATGAACCGCAAGTACGACAGCGCACGCTATCTTGACCTTGTGCAGCAGCTACGTACGGCGATTCCCGATATCTCGCTGTCGACCGATATCATCGTCGGCTTCCCCGGGGAAACCGAAGAAGATTTCCAGATGACCTACGACCTGGTCGAGCAGGTGTCTTACGGGCAGGTCTTCACGTTCATCTACTCCAAACGCGCGGGCACGCCCGCTGCGGAAATGCCCGACGACACGCCGCGCGAGGTCATCCAGAATCGCTTCGACCGCCTGGTCGAGCTCGTCCAGAAGCAGGCGCATTTCGAGAACGCCAAAGAGCTCGGCAAGACAATCGATGTTCTTGTCGAGGGCGTCTCGAAGCGTGACGCCTCTCTGCTCGCGGGCAAAAGTCCCAAAAACCAGACCGTGCATGCGCCACTTCCCGAAGGGTGCCGCATTGACGATTTGGTGGGAACCATCGTGCCCGTGACCATCGACGAGACCAAAACCTGGTATCTGAAGGGTTCTGTTGTCGATGCCTAAGCGTGTAATCTGCATCCAGGGCCCGACAGCTTCCGGAAAGTCGGAGCTCGCAGAACGCATTGCGTGTGAATTGGACGGAGAGATCGTCTCGGCCGATTCGATGCAGGTCTATCGTGGTATGGACATCGGCACGGCGAAGGTTTCCGAACAAAACCGCAGCGTGCCATATCATTGCGTCGACCTGCTCGAGCCGGGGCAGCCCTATTCAGCTGCGTTGTTCCAGCGCGATGCCCGGCAGGCCATCGAAGACATCTGGCGGCGCGGCAAGCAGGCGGTTCTCGTCGGGGGGACGGGGCTGTACGTGCGCGCCGCGCTCGATCGCATGGATTTCGCCGCCGGCGAACAGGAGGGCAACGAAATCCGCGCTGTATACGAGAAGCTGGCTCGTGAACAGGGCACGCAGGCGGTATACGATTTGCTGACGCGGCGCGATCCGGCAAGTGCCGCGCTCATCCACCCCAACAATACGCGCCGTGTTATCCG
>CASDTD010000033.1 GCA_949283445.1 uncultured Coriobacteriia bacterium
TACCCACATTTCGAGCAGCATACTTTGACGGGATCCCGGCCGCCGATGTAGCTCGTGGCGTCAACCGCGAGCGCGCCGCCGCTGCGGTCAGAGACCTTACCTGCGTACTTCTGCGCCCTCTTCGCGAGCGCCTGCTCGGGCGTCATCTTCTCACGCGGCGGCTTCGGGGCGCCTGTTGCGCGTCTTGTCCTGCGAGCGGAAACGCGGTCCGGGTGGCAAACAGGACACACGCACTTGCCAGCCTTGATGCGAGGATACGTCTCCTCCCACTCGTGACCGCATTCCTTGCAGCGTACCTTCACGGGGGACGTCGAGCTATCATAGGCAGCAACCTCAATTTCCTCGCCCTCGAGCGCTGTGGAAAGCGTTCGGACGGCCTTCTCGCGACGTTTGTCGGGTTTCTCGCCTGGGGCGACGGCAACCTCGCTGATGACAAAGTCGACCTCGCCAAATCGCCAGTCCATGGTCATGAGATACGTCTTTCGGCCTCTTGCCTCGTAAAACAGCTGCTCAGCGTACTGCTCGGGGTGCCGCGCCGACGTCTTGACCTCAAGAACCGCATCATCGGTGGAGAGGTCGCAAAGCGCCATGATGCGCATCTCTTCGTTCACCGTGAGCTCCTGGGCGACGATTTCCTTTCCGCAAAAAATGGTGCTGCGGATGAACTCGACGAGCGGCGCGATCTGCCCCCTCATTGCATCGAGCGTCGCGTTAAGTTCGCGCTCGCGCTGCTTGTCCTCGTCGCGCTTGGCGGTCACGGTTCCATCCGGGTTGAAGGTCATGAACACGGGGCGCGTGTCGTGCTTCATGCGCCCGATCGGCTTGTTCTTTCGATAGTTCTCACGCAAGAAGTCAAGGTTATCCTGCGTTTTCACGCCAAGCATGACGTCGATCAGACGCTCGACCGTCACGCCGGAAAAGTTCGTCTCGAACCGTCGAATATCGTCGCCCGAGACGTTGAGGCGATAAACCTCCCTTGGCTCGAAGCTGATGTACGGGCGCTCGTAGAGGCGTGAAAGGTTTGGAAACGTGTTGAGATAGCTGACGGGGACGATGTAGCCCGGGTCCAGCGCGCTGAACTGCCAGTTAAAGGCCCTCATAGTTGCCAACAAATAGCGGCCATCGAGCGCCTTGAACAGCTGCCACTCCAGTTTGCAGTCGTTCATGCCCGTATGCACGGATGAGACGCCCTCGATTCCGAAGGCTTCGCAGAGCCGATCCTTCGATAAGCTGCCATCAGAGAACTTCGTCGAGCAAATCATTCGCTTGAAATTGAAGAAATGCATCCGCTCATACCCTGCAAGGTTACGGCGAGCGAAATAGTCCCTGATGAAGCGCTCGTCGAGCCCTCCGTAGTGAAGAATGGTGCGGCGGTCCAGCTCGAACGCAGAAAAAAGCTCGTCTACGTCCTCCTGCACCAAATGCGTCTTTCCCTTGAGGTCGCGCTTCGTGATTCCGTTGATGTCGGTAGTGTAGACGTCGCGATTGAGATCGAGCGGAAGAAAACGATTGTACTCCCGCCCGTCATCAGGCTTGTAGATCGAGACGGAGAGAAGGTCGTCCTCCTTACTCTTGAGACCGTTCGTCTCAACGTCAAGCACGACGTAGTCGGCTGGTGAGGTGCTGATGCTCGGCAATCCCATCGCAACCACCAAAACCTAACCGTCGAGCCCGTCGAATGCGACCGGCTTGAGCTTTCCGCCTTCCGCTCGGTAGATTCCGGGAAAATCGAGCCTGCCACGCGTGCAGCACATACCTACGACGTATGACTCGCTAGCCGGATTCTCGCCAATGAACGTCATGGGGGCGGCGTGTTCGAGGTTGTACACGAACGCAGTAATTTGCGGAATCTCCTCGACCGGACAATCTATTTCGGCCGTGGTCTCAGAAAGCGTGTTGTAAATCGAGAGCGTCCAACCGTCGTGCGGGTGTTCGCTGATGAACTTGTCCAAGAGGGAGCGACCCGCATCCGAACCGGCTAAATTGTCACCTCGCCAAATGACGCCGCCCCACTGAGTTGACTCCTCGTACGTTGCATACATAGATGGCTCCAATCCGAACAGCTTTCGCGCGGCGCGCCGGGCGCGCTCACGTTCCATCAAGTCGTGCATCAGCGCGGCCTTCGTTACCCCGTCATCGTCTGCCCAAGCGCTGAACTCGTCGTATTCGGTTACTGTCATTGAAAGCAGCATTTTCTTCCGGGCCTGCGGCTTTGGTCCACGCCGGGTCGTTTTAATCGATTTATCTCCGAACTCAGCCACGAATCTCCTTTCATTCTGCAATTTAGATATCTGAATTATATCCATTATTCGGTTCTTTGGCAAGTCGTGTCTTCAAAGCGAAGAAAGGCCCCGCCGCCCCTCGGATGCATCCGAGCAAGCGGCAGGGGCTCACCAATCCCTTCAAACTAACGCGCGTTTACGCTCGTAAAACGTTTCTGACCTACCTCACGGCCCGCTGGCGGGCCGTTTTCCTCACACACC
>CASDTD010000034.1 GCA_949283445.1 uncultured Coriobacteriia bacterium
CGGGCTTCCTTGTCGAATTCGATGTCGATGCGCAGGTCGCTGCGGGAAATGGACGCATCGCCCTTTTCGAGGGCGGTCAGGTACACCTTGTCCAAGGAGTCAGATGCGTTGGAGATGAGCTCGCGCAGGAAGATGTCCTTGTCCGTGTAGATGGAATTGACCATGAGGTCGAGGAGCTTCTTGCTCTCAGTCTTGAACTTTCTCATGTGCTCAACATCCCTTCATGAGTAATCTTTGTGTTGGCAAGCATTGTAGGAGAGCGGCCCATGGCATTCTCTCGTTGTCACTGATATGTTACCTGTTGTTACGAAAGATAGAATATCTAAGTCTATTCGTATAAGGTCTGGGCGATGAGAGAGGTTTCACTTTATTTTTGCCGTGCATTTTGTGACTTCTCGAGTCAGAACTCGTCTTTCTTTATGAGGCCGTTAATCTGGGCGGTCAAGGAAAGGAGGAGACTGCAGGTGAAAGACGAAGAAATCGTTGATTTGTACTGGCGGCGTTCTGAGCGTGCCATTGAAGAGTCGCGAAAAAAGCATGGGGCGTTTTGCCGTTCGATTGCCTTTCGTATCCTGCATAACAGAGAGGATTCTGAAGAGTGTGAAAACGACACGTATCTGAGGTCGTGGAATGCCATTCCGCCTAGCAGGCCAAAATTACTCGGAGCCTTCTTAGGCAAGATCACACGAAACCTTGCTCTTGACCGACTGTCATATAGGGATGCGCTCAAGCGAGGCGGGGGAGAAATACCCGTCGTGCTTAATGAACTGACGGAATGTGTGCCAGATTACCTGCACAGCGTTGGAGAGTCAGATGCCCTTGTCAAAGTGCTGGAGCGTTTCCTGGAATCTCTTTCGAAAGAGTCGCGCATCATTTTTGTCCAGCGCTATTGGTTTGGCTGTTCTATTTCTGAAATTACTGAGGCCAATGACATCGGAGCCAGTAAGGCGAAGATGAAGCTCAAGCGCCTGAGGGACAAACTGAAGGATATGCTAGAGAAGGAGGGCGCATGGTGACTGATGAAAAGGCCGGTTCGGCCTACATTCTCTTCGAATTAATGGGGGAGATAAAGCCGGAGTTTGTTGCTGAGGCTGATCCGAGGCGGAAACGAAAGAGCCACGTCAAAAAGAAGGCGCTATTTCCCATAATGCTTGCAGCAGCGCTTGCGCTCGGCATCCCACTCTCCTCGCTTGCTGTTGATATGCTGCTCGAAGTTGTCCAGGAGAAAACGCAATTTGCTCAGTTGGACATGGAAGAGACTTCAGGCTTGAGCTCAGAGCTTGATGAGCAGCAATTTGGTGTTGAAGATGTGGAGTCTTTGGAACCCTTGCGCGTGAACGAACATGGGCAAACGTATGGACCGGCGGCATTCAGTCCAGATCTCGTGCTCGTGGAAACGGACAACGGTAAAGAGGGGTACGTGTATCGAGAGCAGCTTGACGGTGAGGATGTGGACAATCCGCGCGAAGTTGAAAAGGAGGCAAACAACAAGGAGGTGCTTATAGCGTACGCGAGTGACGGAAGGACGAAAGTCGGAACTTTTACACTTAGAAATGGTTCTTGAGATGAAGGGAAGAGTATGGGAAAAGTATTTGAGACCAAGGGGAGCATGTGGATTGTCGCAATTGTTTGCGTCATTTGCATTGCCATGTCGACAGCTCTGTGCTGTCCGGGATTTGCCGATGCCAGCAGCACTTCAGGCTGGAAAACGACAAAAGTTAATGGAATCACCTATAAGTACAATTCGCAAGTTTTGAACAGGTCTCTCCCATCGGGGAAACCACTGAGGCTGCGACATTTCTGAAAACTACTTCAGGAAATGCCCCGTCTGGATATATGGGAGCACAAGCGCGGTTGTACACGTCGGCAGGGAAGCTTAAAAAGTCAAGTACCATGAAATACAATGACTCGCCTTTGGCAGCGATAGTTGTTTATTCTCCACGTGTTAAAACTGGTACAACATACTATTACGCGCAATCTAAAGTTCGACTTTACAATGGGAATGGTTACAACTCGTACTCTGCGCTCAAAAGCCCAAACAGCAGGAGCGCTGGGCTTGAGGTAAAAGATATTGAGTTCGAGAAAGTCGTTTTCAGGGGAGAAGAGCTGACGTATGGTCTTGGTCTACAAGCTGATGGAGCAGGAGATGAGCCAGATCTTATCGAGGCGGTTGGAATTCATGGAGAGTGTGGCTATGTGTTGTCGAACGATCTTTCCGCTCATGTTTCAACGCCAAGCGATGCTATCCAGGTGACTGCCGCAAAAGGGGGCGAATTTGCGATTCCTGTATACAGCCTAGATGGAAACATCGTTGATTCTTTTGTGGTCGGGAAGTAAGCAGGTGAGGCTCCTGATGCTGGGTCTGGGGCGCACATGCGACCAAAGCCTAAGTGTGCAGCATCAAAGCGGATGGAGTGTCTGAGCCTTTCGTATAAAGTCTTGGCGCACATGCCGAAGCCGATGCAAAGAAACGCGCGGGCAAGATGACAGAGATGCGAGGTGGTGTCGATGAGGGCCGGCGCCACCTTTGTTATGAGACACAAACGTCCCTAGGATGCCCCGAGAGCGGCCGAGACACGCAAATTCTAACGATATGCGCTGATGAGACCTCTGTTCCCCTTCACGTCTAGTCGAAAATTGCAGTTTTGTTGTCAAGGGAGAGCAGCAGGGTGCTTTGTGCGTTTTGAGAGGGCGTGCGGCTGTGTCGCGCGTGGCATTTGCGCTTGGGGTAGAATCCTTGCGAGAACATGAGGCGCACGGCGAGAGGAGAGAACCGGATGGAAGCGACGCTGAGTTACAACGAGGCGGTATCGAAGCTCAGGCATGCGCTCAAGTTCGGCATCAATCCCTCGCTCGACCCCATTCGCGCGCTTTGCCGCGAGCTGGGGCAACCCCAGCAGTTCTATTCCAGCATCCAGATTGCCGGCAGCAACGGCAAGTCCTCCACATCGCGCATGACCGCGGCACTCCTGACAGCACATGGTCGCAAGACCGGCCTGTACACGTCCCCGCATCTGGTCAGGTACCCCGAGCGTATCGAGATCGACGGAAAGGTCGTGAGCGACCGCCTGTTCGCCGACGGCATCCAGGCGGCGGTCGATGCGGCTGCGCGCGCGGGTGTCGAGGCAACGGAGTTCGAGTTGCTCACGGCCGCAGCGCTGTGGATTTTCCACGAGGAGCGCGTGGACGTCGCCGTTCTGGAGTGCGGGCTGGGCGGACGGTGGGACGCGACGACGGTCGTCGACCCCCGCGTTGCCGTCATCACGGGCGTCGCGCTGGAGCATACGAAGATTCTGGGCGACACCGTCGAGGAAATCGCAGGCGAGAAGGCCGCCATCATCAAGCCCGACGCGACTGCGGTGCTCGCGGCCGACCTCGCGGCACACGAGGTGTTCGAACAGCGGGCGCATTCGGTGGGGGCGCATCTCGTGCAGGTGAACCCGCACACATCCGACGATTTCGAGATCGCGCTCGAGCATTTGCCGATGTACCAGCGCGCGAATGCCGCGACGGCGCTGACGGCGGCGGGCACGCTGCTGGGCGGCGCGCTGGACAAGGACACCTGTATGCGCGCCCTGCGCCAGGTGGTCGTCCCCGGACGCTTCGAGATCCTGCGCGAGCAGCCGCTGCTCATGATCGACGCGGCGCATAACCCGCAGTCTGCTCAGGTGCTGGCAAAGGAGCTCGCGCAACGCTTCGTCGTCGCGACGGCGACGCCTGCGCTCGCGGCCGCGCAGAAAGAGGCGGGACGCAAGCCCGTCCCCACGCTCCTGTTGGGGGTGCTTGCCGACAAGGACGTGCGCGGTGTGGTCGAGGCGCTCGTGCCGCTGTTCGACGACGTTGTGGTCACGGCCTCGCAGTCGCCGCGCTCCATTTCCGCCCGCCATCTCGCCTCCATCGTGGAGGACGTGTCGGGCAAGCCCCCACGTGTCGCGCCGACGATTGCCGCGGCGCTGGACCTGCTGCAAGATACTCCGACGCTTGCAACGGGCTCTATTACAGTTGCGGGTGAGGTAAAGCGCGTTTGGTGTTAGAATCGGTGCACGTCAAAAGTATAGTCGGCTAAACAAGAGGGTAGCATGAGCGATATTCTCTCCCAGATATTCACCTTGCCAGTCCAAATCTTCCTGGCCCTGACTCTTATCATCATCATCCTGCTGTGGCTGCTCTCCATTCTGTGGGTGAACCGCGACGCCCGCCAGCGCGACACGTCGCCCATACTGTGGACTGTCATCGCCATCATCCCCGTGGCCGGCTTGGTCGCCTATTGCCTGCTGCGTCCGCCGCTGACCCGCACGGACAGCGAGGAGCTGGAGATGGAGATGAGCCTGCTGCAGCGCCAGCTCGATCAGTACGATACCTGCCCGCACTGCGGATATCCCACCGAAAGCGACTTCGTGGTGTGCCCCAGCTGCCGCAAGCAGCTGCGCAACGTCTGCTCGCGCTGCGGTCGCACGCTCAAGCCCGAGTGGGCCGTGTGCCCGTATTGCACGACGCCCGTCAACCGTTCGCATAGGCGCAGCGCAGGCGAGAACCACCAAGCGCATCGTCAGGCATCCTCGCGCGATGCTGCTTCCGTGCGCGCCGCAGCTGCTGCCCGCAACGAGGCCAGGGGCGGGAAAGACCCGTTCGAGCCGAACGAAGGATAAGCGCGTCTTTGTTTCACGCTGTTGGGAGCCCGCCGGTTTTGGCGGGCTCTTTTCGTCTTGCGCACGTGGCAGAGGGTCACATCAAATGTCACGCTCGAAGTGGCTGCGCTAGCGTCGCGTCGCCATCCCTTTGCTTTCCTGTGACATCTGCGGCATCGTCCTTGAAACCACCTGGGCTGCGGTGTAGCTTGGCAGCTAGCGTTTTTGCGCTCTCGTCTGCGCTCATGACGAAGGGCGCTGGCGCACCGTATCAGTTTTGCCGACATGGTTTGTGGCCCATGTGCGGCGCGACGAAGTCCCACCCGGTTTGTGACCGGGGTAGGGCAAAGCGAAAGGAACATATATGAGCGCTCTTTCCGTACTGCTGCCCGACGGCTCGAAAAAGGAGCTGGAGCAAGGCACGACGGTAGCCGATTGCGCGGCTGCAATCGGGACGGGTCTGGCCAAGGCGGCCCTCGCCGGTAAAATCGACGGTCAGCTCGTCGATTTGAACGCCCCGCTGCACGACGGGGCACGCGTTGAAATCCTGACAGACAGATCGCCGGAGGCTTTGGGCATCTTGCGCCATTCCTGCGCGCACATCATGGCCGAGGCCGTGCAGCTGCTGTACTCCGGCGCGCAGATCGCGTTCGGCCCGCAGACCGACGACGGCTTCTTCTACGATTTCGGCCTGGAGAAGAACATCTCGAGCGATGACTTCGAGAAGATCGAGGCCAAGATGGCGGAAATCATCTCCGCCGACGAGCCGTTCGTGCGCGAGGTCGTCACGCGCGATCAGGCCAAGGAAATCTTCAAGGACCAGAAGTTCAAGGCCGAGCACATCGACGACTTGCCCGAAGACGCGGAGATCAGCGTCTACCGTCACGGCAGCTTCGTGGACCTGTGCGCCGGGCCGCACATCCCCAGCGCGGGCAAGGTCGGCGCGTTCAAGCTCATGAAGGTTGCCGGCGCCTACTGGAAGGGCGATGCCGAAAACGAGCAGCTCCAGCGCCTGTACGGCACGGCGTTCTTCAGGAAGAAAGAGCTCAAGGAATACCTGCACAACCTTGAGGAGGCCGAGAAGCGCGACCACCGCAAGCTGGGTCGCGAGCTGGGCATCTACATGATGGACGACATGGCGGGCGTTGGCCTGCCCATGTATCTGCCGGCCGGCGCGCGCGTCATCCGCCTGCTGCAGGAGTGGCTGCGCAAGGAGCTCTACCGCCGCGGTTACGAGGAGGTCATCACCCCGCACATCTACAAGGCGGATGTCTGGAAGACGTCGGGCCATTACGGCTATTACAAGGACAACATGTACTTCTTCCAGATCAACGAAGGCGACGATGACGAGCCGCGCTACACCGAATACGGCGTGAAGCCCATGAACTGCCCCGGCCACGTCATGCTCTACAAGAACGACATCCACAGCTACCGCGAGATGCCGATTCGCTACTTCGAGTTCGGCACCGTGTACCGTCACGAGATGTCCGGCGCCGTGCACGGCCTGATGCGCGCCCGCGGCTTCACGCAGGACGACGCGCACGTGTTCTGCCGCGAGGACCAGGTCGTCGACGAGGTCTGCGCGATTCTGGACTTGGCCGATTCCATCATGGGCGAGTTCGGCTTCGAGTACGCGGCGGAAATCTCCACGCGCCCGGAAAAGTCCATCGGCACCGACGACATGTGGGAGAAGGCCGAGAGCTTCCTGAAGCAGGCCATCGAGCGCAAGGGCCTTGCTTACGACATCAACGAAGGCGACGGCGCGTTCTACGGCCCGAAGATCGACATCAAGGTCAAAGACGCCATCGGGCGCTGGTGGCAGTGCTCCACGGTGCAGGTCGACTTCAACCTGCCCGAGCGCTTCGACATCAACTACCGCACGCCGGACAACACCTCCGAGCGTCCCTGGATGCTGCATCGCGCGCTCTTCGGTTCCATCGAGCGCTTCTTGGGCATTCTCATCGAGCATACGGCGGGCAACCTGCCGCTGTGGCTCGCGCCCACGCAGGCGGTCATCATCCCAATTGCCGACCGTCACGAGGAAGCGGCGAACGAGATTGCGGACAAGCTGCGCGCGGCGGGCGGACGCATCGAGGTGTACGGGCAGAACGAGCCCATGCGCGTGAAGATTGCCAAGGCGCAGCAGCAGAAAGTTCCGTACATGCTGGTCGTCGGCGACAAGGAAATCGAGAACGGCGAGGTTTCCGTGCGCGAGCGTCACGAGGGTGACCTCGGCTCCATGAAGCTCGAGGACTTTGCCGCAATTATCGAGAAAGCGCAGGTTTGAGCCACTACAGCACGCACCCTGCGCCCTCTGACCTCCAGTCACGGCGCGCCAAGGCCGCTCCTTTCGGCCATCGGGTGCATGGCACGCACTGAAGCGGCTCAAACGACGATAAGCTTCATCAAGCTTTAGATAAAACGTTTCGAAGGAGGTTTCGATTAACGTGACAAGACCAATGACCATGGCGGAGAAGATCCTGGCGGCACACGCGGGCCTGGACGAGGTCGTTCCCGGCCAGCTCATCGAATGCGACCTGGATCTGGTGCTCTCCAACGACATCACCTCGCCAATTGCCATCGGTGTGTGCAAGCAGATCACCGACAAGGTATTCGACCCGACCAAGATCTGCCTCGTGCCCGACCACTACACGCCGAACAAGGACATCAAGTCCGCCGAGCAGGCCAAGACCGTGCGCGAGTTCGCCCGCGAGCAGGGCATCACGCACTACTGGGAAGTCGGCTGCATGGGCGTGGAGCATGCGCTTTTGCCCGAACAGGGTGTCGTCGTCCCCGGCGACCTCATGATCGGCGCCGACTCGCACACCTGCACCTACGGCGCGCTGGGCGCGTTTTCCACGGGCGTGGGCTCCACCGATGCGGGTGTGGGTTATGCCACGGGCAAGGCGTGGTTCAAGGTGCCGGAAAGCATCAAGATCGAGATTGACGGCGAGTTTGCGCCGGGTGTCGTCGGCAAGGACGTCATCCTCTACATCATCGGCAAGATCGGCGTGGACGGCGCGCTGTACAAGGCCATGGAGTTCACGGGCTCTGCCATCAAGCACCTGTCCATGGAAAGCCGCCTGACCATCTCCAACATGGCCATCGAGGCCGGCGGCAAGGCGGGCCTGTTCGAGGTCGACGACATCACGCGTGCCTATGTGGACCCGCGCAAGGAGCGCGATTACGTCGAGTACCATTCCGATGCAGATGCCGAGTACTGCCAGGTTATCCACATCGACGCGGCCGACATCCCCATGACGGTGGCGCTGCCGCATCTGCCGTCCAACACCAAGCCGGCGGCTGAGTGCGCCGACATCGACATCGACCAGGCCGTCATCGGCAGCTGCACCAACGGGCGTATCGAGGACATGCGTCAGGCGGCCGAGGTTTTGAAGGGTCGCGTGGTCGACCCCGACGTGCGCTGCATCGTCATCCCCGCCACGCAGGCGGTGTTCCGCCAGTGCATCGAAGAGGGGCTCATGGACATCTTCCTGGATGCCAACTGCGCCGTCTCCACGCCCACTTGCGGCCCGTGCCTGGGCGGTTACATGGGTGTGCTGGCTGCCGGCGAGCGCTCCATCTCCACGAGTAACCGTAACTTCATCGGACGCATGGGCGACCCGACCAGCGAGGTCATCTTGGCAAGTCCCGCCGTGGCGGCGGCTTCCGCGGTGGCCGGGCACGTGGCCGTTCCGGCGGATCTGGACTAAGAGGGGAGTGACGTTCATGAAATTCGAAGGCGACGTCATCAAATACGGGCGCGATGTCGATACCGACTGCATCATCGCCGCGCGCTATCTGAACACATCCGACCCCGACGAGCTGGCCAAGCACTGCATGCAGGACCTCGACCCGACCTTCGTCGAGCGCGTCAAGCCGGGTGACATCATCGTGGCCGAAGAGAATTTCGGTTGCGGTTCCTCCCGCGAGCACGCGCCCATCTGCATCAAGGCTTCTGGCGTGTCCGTGATACGCGCGAAGCTCTTCGCGCGTATCTTCTACCGCAACTCCATCAACATCGGGCTTCCCATTATGGAATGCCCCGAGGCCGTCGACGGCATCAGCGAGGGCGACAAGGTGAGCGTGGACGCCGACACGGGTGTCATCGTCAACGAGACGACGGGCGCCACCTTCACGGCCCAGCCGTTCCCGCCCTTCATCAAGGAGATCATCGAGGACGGCGGTCTGGTGGCTCGCGCCAAGAAGAAGATGGCCGAATAGCGGCATATCGGCGCAGCATATGATTACGAAGCGGCCCTGCTGGCAGTGATGCTGGCGGGGCCGTTTTCGCATTCATGTTCAGACCTGCTGGTCGAGGGTCGTGCGTGGCACGTTCTCATACTCCATGGTCTATTGTGGCATGCAGGTGCATGTGGGTTAATCGTCTCAGCAAGTTCTATAAGGCATTTCATTCGTTTTCCGCAGGGGGCACTGGAACGGACAGTCAGTAGGAAGGCGATGAATGACATGTTGAGCGCACGGCAGAATTTTCTGGAAACCATTCACGGTGGCACCCCGGAGCGGTTCGTCAACCAGTGGGAAGCCTATGAAATCATCATGACTCCTCCCGTATGGGCGGCGATTTCAGGGCTCATGCCGGGTGAGGCGGACAGGCAGGACTCCTTCGGCGTGTGGTGGACCTGGCCTGAAGACCAGCCGGGTGCGTATCCCGTTCACACGCCGGACAAGGTCGTCATCAAGGACATCGAGCGCTGGCGCGAGCAGGTCAAGGCGCCGACCCTTGAGTATTCCGATGAGGAATGGGCACCTTGCATGGAGCAAGCGCGGGCGGTTGACAGAAGCGAGAAGTACGTGTGCCCTGTTCTTGCGCCGGGATTGTTCGAGCGCTGCCATCATCTCATGGGCATCACCGATTGCCTGATGGCGTTTTACGAGAATCCCGACGAGATGCACGAGCTCATCGAGTGGATTACCGACTACGAGCTGGCGCTGGCAGAGCAGATATGCAACCGCCTACAGCCCGATGCCATGCTGCATCATGACGACTGGGGCTCCTACGAATCCACGTTCATGAGCCCCGAGATGTTCCGCGAGTTCTTCTTCGAGCCCTACAAGAAAATCTACGGCTATTACAGGAGTCGCGGCGTCGAGCTTATCATCCACCATTCGGATTCGTATGCCGCCACGCTCGTGCCTTCGATGATCGAGATGGGCATCGACGTATGGCAGGGCGCCATGCTCTCCAACGACATTCCCGCGCTCATCGAGCAATACGGCGGCAAGATCTCCATTCAAGGCGGCTTGGAAAACAGCCGCATCGACACGCCGGATTGGTCGCGTGAGAAGATCGACGAGCTGGTGGAACAGGTGTGCCGGGAATGCGGGGCGCTCTACTTCATCCCGAGCTTGTGCGGCGGCACGTCGGAAAGCGTGATTCCGCCCGTGTACGATGAGGCCACGAAGTCCATCGCGGCGTTTTCGAAACAGGAGTTCGCGCAGATTCTTGAGCAGAGCAAGGCGCGGTAGGGCACCGAAGCTGGGAAATTTCGCGTGCACGCGAGCAAGCCTGTCGGGTCTGATGCCCGGCAGGCTTTTTCACGTTGCGTTCCCTTTTCGCCAAGCTTCCAACACTTGCCGTGAAATCTTGGAGCTTTCGCCGTTGAGCGCAGATGAGCGCATGGAGATGATGAATGCCGGGAAGCACGCCTGCTGGAGTATTCCAAAATGGCCTGCCGCCTGAACCGTTTAGGCATTTCAGGCATGCGCATGCGCGTTTCTACACTTTGCGCAAGGGTCAATTCACGTGTGTTTTCGGGCTGTGTCACGTGTTGATGTGGCCGGGAAAGGATGGATGTATGCTCACCAAACGGCAGAACTTCATGGAAACCATTTGCGGCGGCAACCCCGACCGCTTCGTCAACCAGTACGAGGCGTACGCGTTCGTCATGAACCCCATCACCATGGCCGCGCCCCTTCCCATGCCAGGCGAGCCCGACAAGCCTGACACCTTCGGCGTGTGGTTTTCGTGGCCCGAAGGCCAGCCGGGTGCGTACCCCGTCCACACGCCGGACAAGGTCGTCATCACGGATATCGAGAAGTGGCGCGAGCAGGTCATTCGTCCGCAAATCGAATTCTCGGAAGAAGAGTGGGCGCCGTTCGTGGAACAGGCAAACGCCATCGACCGCGACGAGCAGTTCTGCTGCGCGTTCGTCGCGCCGGGTATCTTCGAGCGCTGCCATCATCTCATGGGCATCACCGATTGCCTGATGGCGTTTTACGAGAACCCCGACGAGATGCACGAGCTCATCGAGTGGCTTACCGATTACGAGCTGGATATGGCAAGGGAGATTTGCGACCACCTGCACCCGGACGCGATGTTCCACCACGACGACTGGGGCTCCTACGACTCCACGTTCATGAGCCCCGAGATGTTCGAGGAGTTCTTCCTCGAGCCGTACAAGAAGGTCTACGGTTACTACAAGGAACGCGGCGTCGAGGTCATCATCCACCACTCCGACTCGTATGCCGCCACGCTCGTGCCTTCGATGATCGAAATGGGCATCGACGTGTGGCAGGGCGCCATGCTCTCCAACGACATCCCCGCGCTCATCGAGCAATACGGCGGCAGGCTCAGCTTCCAAGGCGGGTTGGAAAACGCGTTGATTGACGTGCCGGATTGGTCACGCGAGAAGATTGATGCGACGGTCGAGCGCGTGTGCCGGGAATGCGGGGCGCTCTACTTCATCCCGAGTTTGTGCGCGGGTAACGACACGAGCGTGGTGCCGCCCGTCTATGGCGAGACGACTCGGGCCATCGACGCGTTTTCGAAAAAGGAGTTCGCGCAGATTCTGGAGCAGAGCAAGGTGCGGTAGGACACCGAAGCTGGGAAATTCCGCGTGTGTAAGCGAGCCTGCTGAGCGTGTGCGCGGCAGGCTCGATTCACAGCGCGAGCCGGTTTCAGATGTCGATGAGCGTGCGGATGTC
>CASDTD010000035.1 GCA_949283445.1 uncultured Coriobacteriia bacterium
GGTGTCGTGCCCGAGGGCGCAGACCTCGAATATGCTATGGAGAAGGCGGAAATCGACGTGGCGGCTTTCGGCGGAGACGATATCCCCGCGCTGACGGACCAGGCCACGCAGGTCATGAGCCCCGTGGGAATGCAGGGCGGCGTTGCCGCTCCGCAAACCGAGCAGCCGGTCGTAACCTTGCCCGAACAGGGCGACGTGCCCGCCGGCGGGTACTGGCCCGACCCTGCCACCGCGCAACCGGAGCCCGAGCCCGAACCGGAACCAGAGCCGGAGCCCGAGCCTGAGCCCGTGCAGGTTCCGAAGGCGCAGCCGAAGCAGAAGAAAGCCGACGATGGGCTGCCGTCGTGGTACAAGGCTGCCAAGGAAAAGGCGGCGAAAGACCTCGCGGAAAAGGAAGAGCAGGCGCCCGCGTCTGACGAAAAGCCCGCGCGCAACGCCGCGCGCGAGACGCCGGAACAGCCGGCGTACTACCGTTCGCGTTTCGCCGATATGCCCCTGCGCGGCCCGGTTCGCCATGAGGAAGAAGAGCCGCAGCACGAAGAGGCGCTCGCGCCCGAGCCGAAAGAAGAACCCGCGCAGCCTGCACAGGCTCAGCAGGCTCCTGCCCCGCAGGCCGCTGTCGAGCAGCCTGCCGTCGCGCAGAAAGCCCCCGCTGTTCGCGTGAACGCCGCCGCCGGCGACGAGCTGCCCGAAGTGACTATAGCGAAGCACGCCCCCGAACAGGAATCGGCGGTGGACCCTGCCACGCGCGCCGCGCTCAACGACCTGCTCGACGTCGACTTGGAAGAGACGCCCAAGGGCAAGGATCACGAGGTCATCAGCTTCGAGATTCCCGACGACCAACTTGACGAGCTCACGCCCGACGTCAGCGGCATGTTCTCCACGGTGCCCGGTCAGGCGGGTTCCCAGGAGGCTTCCGAGACGCCCGAGCCTGCATCTCAGCCCGCGGGCGGCGTGCTGGGCGGGCTCACCTCGCGCATTCCGTTCATCGGCGAGTCGAAGCAGGAAGGCATGCCGCAGGCAGAGAGCGGCCTGGCCGCTTCGGACATCCCCCAGATTGGCAGCTCCGTTACCGACGAGGGGCTGGCTTCCGAGTTGACGGCGGTCATCGACGCCGACGAGGTCAGGGAATCCGCGCCTGCGCAACGCGAAGAGGCTCCCAAGCCGAAGATCGAGCGCCGCAAGCCTAAGGCGCGTCACGTGTCCGAGAACTTCCAGCCCACCAAGGCACCGAATTCCCGCACCAACGAGGTGCTTGGCAGCATGCGCCAAGCCGCCCCGGTGAGCTCGACGTACGAGGACACGCCTCAGGCATTCGATCCGTTCGCGCCGCGCGAGGAGCGCGAGGCTGCCATGGCCTCGAACCCCAGTGCCTCCAGCTCGTTCCCGGCGCTGTCCGGCCAGATGCCCGCCGTCGGTGGCTCCGATTTCGGGGCGTCGCCTTCGGCAACCTCGTCATTCCCGAGCCTCACGGGGTCGTTCCCGGCGCTGTCCGGCCAGATGCCCACGATCAGCTCGAGCGATTTCGGCGAGGACGATTACGGGTACGAGCCGATGGCGCAGGATGTGGCCGACGATTTCCTATCGCCGGGCATGACCTCGGAAATCGACATCCCCGAGTCCCGCTTCCACAACGCCATGGACAAGGTGGGCGGGCTGTTCAGCCGCAAGAAGAAGGGGCGCAAGGGCCGCGACCGCCACGATGCCGGCGATGCCGAGCATTGGAACGAGGACGACGACTTCGGCTGGAAGGGCGGCGCGTTCCTCGACGAGAGCGAATCGGCGTTTGCCGCCGCCAAGGCACGTGCGGCCGAAATCCGCGATTCCGTGGTCAGCATGACCGAAAGCGACTTGCTGGACAAAGAGGTCTGGTTCGTCGCACTGGGCGCTTCGGGCGCGGGCAACCAGGGCATGAAGAACTTCATCGACCTGCACGGCCCCGAGCTGCGCGGTGCACTCATCATCAACCTCGAGTGCGTGGGTGCGGGCGAAATCAAATACGTCGATGTCGAGGGCGCGGGCAAGACCTGCCCGAGCGACCGTCGTCTGCAAAGCCTCGTGCGCAGCGCCTCGAAAGAGGTCGCGGGGCACGAGATGCCGCACCAGAAGCTCGATTGGCGCAACACGGACGCGACGCCCGCCTTGCTCGAGGGCATGCGCGCCATGTCCATCATGGGCTTCGACGGCGTGGCGCCGGCGTGCTGGCACTGGAAGACGGACACGCTCGACATCGTCGACGCAGACAACCTCGAGTACGTCACCAAGGTTCTGCTGAAGGTGATTGAAGAGGCATAAGGCGAGCATCATGGCACCTCTCGCGTCCCCTTGACGTGAGCGGCGCTCGCGTTCAAAAGAAAACGTGTTCCCAAGCGGGTCGGCGGTTATGCCGACCCGCTATCATGTGCGGCAGATTCGTTTTGCGGCACAGGCGAGTGGAAAGGGGAACTGGTGCAGAATCCGAAAGTGAAGCGCGTGCTCGTGTCCGTCACCGACAAGACGGGCGTCGTGGAATTCGCGCGTGCATTGCACGATGAGTTCGGGGCGGAAATCATCTCGACGGGCGGAACGGCTCGCGCCATTGCGGAGGGCGGCGTTGACGTCACCCCCATCGACGAGGTGACGAAGTTTCCCGAGATGATGGACGGGCGCGTCAAGACCCTGCACCCCATGGTGCACGGCGGCCTGCTCGCCAAACGCGATAACCCCCAGCACATGGCCGAAGCCGCCGAGCACGGCATCGAGATGATCGACATGGTCGTCGTCAACCTCTACGCCTTCGAAAAGACGGTGGAATCCGGCGCTGATTTCGACACCTGCATTGAGAACATCGACATCGGCGGTCCCTCCATGCTGCGCTCCGCTGCCAAGAACCACGCGAGCGTTGCCGTGGTGACCGACCCGGCTTCTTACGATGATATCCTCGCCGAGATGCGCGCCAACGACGGCGCGACCACGCTCGAGACCCGTCGCAAGCTCGCGCTCAGGGTGTTCCAGACCACGAACGCTTACGATGGTGCCATCGCGCGTTGGCTGGAAGGGCAGCTGGACGCGGGCGCGGAATGGCCGACTGAGCCGCCGGCAGAGTGCGACCTGCACCTGGTCAAGCAGCAGGACCTGCGTTATGGCGAGAACCCGCACCAGACGGCGGCGTTCTACCGCATGGACGAGTTCGCTCAGCCGCACAGCCTTGTGAACG
>CASDTD010000036.1 GCA_949283445.1 uncultured Coriobacteriia bacterium
GGTGAGCACCCAGTTGCCCCAGCCCCTCGAGCAGAACGCCGCCACAGCCTGCAGCCAGGCCGCGTCGCTGAAGAACGCAGAAATCTGCGCGGGGATGTAGAGCAGTGCAGACGCGAAGATGATGGGGATGACGCCGGCGCCATTGACCTTGAAGGGCAGATACGTCGCCTGGCCGCCCATGACCTTGCGGCCGACCACGCGCTTGGAGTACTGCACCGGAATACGGCGCTGGCCGCGCTCGATGAACACGATGGCGGGAATGACGATGAGAATCACCACGACGATGATGACTGTCATCAAGATGCCCTGCATCTGGTCGGTGGAGTTATTGATGGAATCCAGCAACGCGCTTGGGAGACGGGCGATGATGTTCGCGAAGATGATGAGCGACATGCCGTTGCCAATGCCGCGCTGCGTGATGAGCTCGCCCATCCACATGATGAAGGCGGTGCCCGCCACCAACGTGACGACGATGACGATGCTCGTCAGCCACACCGGCATGCCCGTGTTCGCGAACGAGATGCCGAATGCGGAGCTCTGGAACAGAACCAGATAGCCGATGGCGTTGATGAGGCCCAGCACCAGCGTGAGGTAACGCGTGATGCGCGTGATCTTGCGCTGGCCGGTCTCGCCCTCACGCGCCCATGCCTGCAGCGAGGGCACGACGCCCTGCAGCAGCTGCATGATGATGGCGGCCGTGATGTAAGGCATGATGCCCAGCGAGAACACGGAGAAATACTCCAGCGCGCCACCAGAGAACAGGTTCAGCATGAGCAGACCCGCATTGGTGCTCGCGTCGGAGAAGGTGTCCACCAGCTCTGCGAACGGGATGCCGGGAACCGGGATGAACGACCCCACGCGGTACAGCGCGATGATCGCCAGGGTGAAGAAAATCTTGTGACGGAGCTCCTTCACCTTGAATGCGTTTACGAGTGCCTTGAGCACGATTACTCGACCTTTCCTCCGGCCGCTTCGATTTTGGCCTGCGCGGAAGCGGACACCTTGTCTACCTTCACCGTGAGAGCCTTGGTGATGTCGCCATCGCCCAGGACCTTCACCAGAGCGTCAGCGTGCTTGATGATGCCCTTGGCGACGAGCGTCTCGTGGTCGACGGTCTCGCCCGCCTCGAACTTCTCCTCCAGACGGGAGACGTTGACGGGCAGGTACTCCTTGCGGTTGATGTTGCGGAAACCGGGGAGCTTGGGCAGGCGCATGGCCAGCGGAGTCTGGCCGCCCTCGAAGCCCGGGCCCTTCGTGCCGCCGGCGCGGGAGGCCTGGCCGTTGGAGCCGCGACCGGACTTGCCGCCAAAGCCACTGCCATGACCGCGGCCGACGCGCTTGCGGGATTTGGTGGAGCCGGGGGCCGGCTTCAGATCGTGCAGATTCATGTTGTTTCTCCTTTATTCGCATATGCCCGAAAACGGGCACAGCCGGCAGCTCGCCGCCGGCCAACTTCCAAAACATGCCGCGGAGCTTTGCACCCCGCGGCACCTGATAACACTAGATGTTCTCGACCTCAACGAGGTGCTTGACCTTGAAGATCATGCCACGGATGCAGTCGTTGTCGACCTGCTCGACCGTGCGGCCAATCTTGCCCAGGCCCAGCGCCTTGAGCGTCTTCTCCTGGTCTTTCTTGTAGCCGATGGAGCTCTTCACCTGCGTGATGCGCAGGGTCTTCTTCGTATCTGCCATTACTGAACCTTCTTTCCGTACATTTCAGCAACGGTCAGACCACGGCGCTCGGCGACCTCTTCGGGGCTGGAGAGCTGCTTGAGGCCTTCAGCGGCCGCCTTGACGATGTTGAGCGCGTTGTCGGTGCCCAGGGACTTGGAAAGGATGTCCTTGACACCGGCGAGCTCGTACAGCGGGCGGACCGGGCCGCCAGCGATAACGCCCGTACCGGGGGTAGCCGGTTTGATCAAGACCCTGCCTGCGTTGTATTCGCCCATGACCTCGTGCGGGATCGTGCCCTCCTCGGTCAGGGGAACCTTGAACATGTTCTTCTTCGCGTCCTCGACGCCTTTGCTGATGGCGATGGGCACCTCGGCGGACTTGCCCAGGCCGACGCCGACGTTGCCGTTGCGGTCGCCCACGACAACCAGCGCGGTCAGGTTCATCCTGCGGCCGCCCTTGACGGTCTTGGAAACGCGGTTGATGGAAACGACGCGCTCCTCAAGTTCGGGGACTGCGGGGTTGGCATCGCGCTTGTTGTTCTTGCGGTTGTTGGACCTCTGAGCCATGGTTCTCCCCCTTTCCTAGAACTTGAGACCAGCCTCGCGGGCACCGTCCGCGAGAGCCTTGACTCGACCGTGATACAGGTTGCCGCCGCGGTCGAAGACGACCTCGGTGATGCCGGCCTCGAGAGCACGCTGGCCCACGAGCTTGCCGACCTGCTCGGCACCTTCCTTATTGCCGCCGTTGGCGGTCACCTCGGCATCGAGCGAAGAGGCGCTGACCAGCGTCGTGGCAGCGACATCGTCGATGACCTGAGCGTAGATGTTCGCATTCGAACGCGTCACGCGCAGACGCGGACGCTCGGCGGTACCGGAGATCTTGGCACGCACACGGCGCTGGCGACGCTCCAGTTTCGCCTGCTTTGCTTTGAGCTTATCCATACTTTGATGTACTCCTTGAAATCTACCCGGCTGTTATGCCGAGATACCCTTTTAGCCTGCTGCCTTGCCCTCTTTGCGGCGGATGTGCTCGCCCTGGTAACGGACGCCCTTGCCCTTGTAAGGCTCGGGAGCGCGCAGGGAGCGAATCTCGGCGGCAATCTGGCCGACCTTCTGCTTGTCGATGCCGGAGACCTTGATGGTGGTCTGGTCGGGGCACTCGAACGTGACGCCCTCGACGGCATTGACGATGATCGGATGGGAATAGCCCAAGGTCATTTCAAGGTTAGAGCCCTTGAGGGAGGCACGGTAGCCGACGCCGACCAGCTCGAGCGTCTTGACGTACCCCTCGGTGACACCGATGACCATGTTGTTGATGAGCGAACGGGTCAGCCCGTGCAGCGCACGGTTCTCGCGCTCGTCATTCGGGCGGGTGACGACGATTTCGCCCGCTTCGTTTTGGCTGATCTGCATGCTCTCGTTGAAAGAACGGGACAGCTCGCCTTTGGGGCCCTTGACGGTGACGTCAGAGCCGTTGATGGTAACCTCGACTCCAGCGGGAACCGGAACGGGCAGCTTACCAATACGAGACATTGACTTTGCTCCTTTCCAGTTCTCTTACCAGACGTAGGCCAGGACCTCGCCGCCGACGCCTGCGAGGCGCGCGTCGCGATCGGTCATGACGCCTTTGGACGTGGAGATGACGGCAGTGCCCAGACCACCCAGCACGCGCGGCAGCTCGTCCTTGCCCGCGTAGATGCGCAGGCCCGGCTTGGAGATGCGGCGGATGCCACGGATGACCTTCTCCTTCTTGGCACCGTACTTCAAAGTGATGACAAGCTCGTCTTGCGGGGTCTTTGCGATGACCTCGTAGTCGGCGATGTAGCCCTCTTCCTTGATGACGCGGGCAATCTCGACGAGCTTCTTGGAAGACGGCATGGAAACCGTCTCTTTGGTCGCAGAATTCGCGTTTCGAATACGCGTGAGCATATCTGCGATCGAATCGGTCGTGCTCATTGATTTCCTCCTATGGTTCGTTGATGACTGCTTCCAAGCGGTTCGTCACCACCCGTGGCGATGACGCCTCCTCGGGGCAGCCCAGCACCCTCGAAGTCAGCTCTTACCAGCTGGCTTTGCGGACACCGGGAAGTTCGCCTTTAAGGGCAAGCTCACGCAGGCACACACGGCACAGGCCGAACTTGCGGTAGACCGAATGCGGCCTGCCACAGCGGCTGCAGCGCGTATAGGCACGCGTGCTGTACTTGGGCGTACGCTTTGCCTTGGCGATCATCGATTTCTTTGCCAAAACATGCCTCCTAATAACACAGCGAGGGCCGATCCCCCACTGTTGGTACCAAAACACCGAAATGACTACGCACCATACAGGCGCGTAGTCAGACGGATGAACACTATACCCTAGCGCGTTGCAAACGGGAAGCCAAAAGCGTCAAGAAGTGCCCTGCCTTCTTCGTCAGTGGCAGCCGTGGTCACGAACGTGATGTCCATGCCGCGCGTGCGGTCAACTTCGTCGTAGGCGATTTCCGGGAAGATAATCTGCTCGGTAACGCCCATGGAGTAGTTGCCGTGGCCGTCGAAGCTGGTGGCCGGCAGGCCGCGGAAGTCGCGGATACGCGGGATGGCCGTGGCGATCAGGCGATCGAAGAACTCGTACATGCGGTCACCGCGCAGCGTGACCTTGGCGCCGATAGCCTGGCCCTTGCGCAGATGGAAGGTCGCGATGGACTTCTTCGCGCGGCAGATCATCGGCTGCTGGCCGGTGATGGTGCGCAGGTCCTCGACGGCGGCGTCGATGAGCTTGCTGTCAACCGCAGCCTCGCCAACGCCCATGTTGACGACGATCTTGACCAGCTTGGGCACGTTGTTGATGTTGGTGATGCCCAGCTCCTGCTCCAGCTTGGGAACGATTTCCTCTTTGTACTTGACCTTCAGGCGTGGTGCTTCAGCCATTGTAAAAATCTCCTTCAAACGAGAATTAAGACGGGGTTCCAACCTCGTCCCCTCTCACCCGAGAGGGCCTAACTTTTAGGTGTTTTGAATCTCCTCCTCGGGGACCCTTCGCTCAGTCGAGCCAGCTCTTCGAGCTGTCTCTGCCTTCGCTGCGGTCGCTTAGCCCACTCGTCGGAGTTTCAAAACACCGTAAAAACCTAACATAGTTCGCTCAAAATCGAGCGAATGCATGAGTGCATCATGCAAGACCTAGCGAGGTTCGCTTAGGCGAATCGCACATCTTGAATAGTTCTGAGGTGTGCGAGATAGCCACGCGCAGCGTAGGGAGCTGCCTTGCGCGCAGTGACCGTAGCTGCGCGCGGCTAGATCGTGTGCCTCAGGACTATTTGTCGATGTCTTTGCCGCACTTTTTGCACACGCGAATCTTCTTACCATCTTCGCGGCGCACGGCAATGCGGGTGGTGAGACCGCACTCGGGGCAAACCAGCATGACGTTGGACGCGTCGATGGCCGCCTCGCGGGTGTCGATGCCACCGTTGGGGTTGGCCTGCGTCGGGCGCAGCGCCTTGTGGACGAGGTTGACGCCCTTGACGACGACACGACCCGTGTCGCGCTTGACGGACAGCACTTCGCCCGTGGTGCCCTTGTCCTTGCCGGAGATGACCTTGACGGTATCGCCGGACTTGATGTTGTTCATCTTCGTCATTCCTCACACCTTCCTTTACAGCGTCTCGGGAGCGAGGGAGACGATCTTCATGTACCTGCGGTCACGCAGCTCACGGGCAACCGGCCCGAAGATACGCGTGCCGCGCGGAGCACCCGAATCGTCGACGACAACGGCGGCGTTTTCGTCGAACTTGATGTAGGAGCCGTCCTTGCGGCGGACTTCCTTTTTCAGGCGGACGATGACGCAGCGGACAACGTCGCCCTTCTTGATCTGACTGTTAGGAGTGGCCTCCTTGACGCTGCAGATGATGACGTCGCCCAAGCCCGCGTAACGGCGCTTGGAGCCACCCAGAACCTTGATGCACTGCACCTTGCGTGCACCACTGTTGTCAGCAACAGTCAGCATAGATTGCATCTGAATCATTTCAATGAACCTTCCTGTTACTAACGTTGCCTACTTGGCCTTCTCGACGATCTCGAGCAGACGCCAGCGCTTGTTCTTGGAGAGCGGACGGGTCTCCATGACGCGGACGGTATCGCCCACGCCGGCCTCGTTGTTCTCGTCATGCGCATGGAGCTTCTTGGTGCTCGTGATCATCTTGCCGTAAACGCTGTGCGGCTTGCGCTCGCGAATCTGCACGACGATGGTCTTGTCGTTGACTGCAGAGACGACAACGCCCTGGCGAACCTTACGGCTATTACGCTCTTCGCTCATTTAGGTATCGCTCCTTTCTTAGGACGCAGCGCCCGCTGCGGCTTTGATCTCACGGGCACGCAGCTCGGTGCAGATGCGTGCGATGTCCTTCTTGACGGTCTTGACGCGAGCCGTATTGTCCAGCTGGCTGGTGGCCATCTGGAAACGCAGGTTGAACAGCTCCGTACGGGCCTCCTCCAACTTCGCGTTCAGATCGTCGTTGGAAAGCTCGCGGATTTCAGAAGCCTTCATTCTTAGTTACCCCCTTTGTTCTTGGCGGCAGCTTCACGTGCGGCTTCTACTTCAGCCTCGTGCTCGGCCTCTTCCTCGGCCTCGATTTCACGCATGCGCGCGAACTCTTCGGCATGCTCCTCGGCAAACTCATGGGCATGCTCGGCGGCGTCTTCGCGGAACAGCATCTTGCACTTGATGGGAAGCTTGTTAATAGCAAGGCGCATGGCCTCACGTGCATCTTCGGGCGAAACGCCGTCGATCTCGAACATGACGCGGCCGGGCTTGACGACTGCGACCCACTCTTCGGGGTTGCCCTTGCCAGAACCCATGCGGGTCTCAGCCGGCTTCTTGGTGATCGGCTTGTCCGGGAAGATGGTTATCCAGACACGGCCGCCACGCTTCATGTAACGGGTCATGGCGACACGAGCCGCCTCGATCTGACGGTTGGTGATCCAGTGGGCTTCCAGAGCCTGGATGCCGTAGGAGCCGAAGGCGAGCTTCGTGCCGCCCTTGGCCTTGCCCTTCATGGAACCGCGCTGGACCTTGCGGAACTTGGTGCGCTTAGGCATCAACATTAGCGGTCCCTCCTCTCACCACGACGGCCGGACCTGCGGCGCTGGCTGGACGTGCCCTCGAGAGCGGGGTTGGACCTGGTCTGGCCCGGCAACATCTCGCCGTAGTAGACCCAGACCTTGATGCCGCACGAACCCATGGTGGTGTGCGCGGTCGCGGTGCCGTAATCGATCATGGCACGCAGGGTGTGCAGGGGCACACGGCCTTCGCGGTACCACTCGCGACGGCTCATCTCGGCACCGCCCAGACGGCCAGCGCACTGGATACGGATGCCCTTGGCGCCGGACTTGCGGGCGGACTGAACGGCCTTGCGCATCGCGCGGCGGAAGGCCACGCGGCCCTCGAGCTGCTCGGCGATGGACTGGGCGATGAGGTTGGCGTCGAGCTCGGGGCGCTTGACCTCGATGACCTCGACGGACACCTTGCCGCCGGCGATGGCCTCGAGCTCCTTGCGCAGAGCGTCGACCTCCGTGCCCTTCTTGCCGATGACGATGCCCGGGCGGGCGGTCGTCACGATAACCTTAATCTTGTCGCCGGCGCGCTCGATTTCCACCTTGGAAAGCGCAGCGCCCGCGAGCTTCTTCTCGACGTGCTGGCGGAGCTTGATGTCGTTCTCAAGCGTCGCAGCGTAGTCTTTGCCGGCGTACCAACGGGAACGCCAGTTCTCGGTGATGCCGAGGCGGAAACCAGTCGGCTTGACCTTCTGACCCATGCTCTACGCCTCCTCTCTCGTGGCAACGACGATGGTAATGTGGCTCGTGCGCTTCATGATGGGGCTGGCAGAGCCCTTGGCGCGCGGGCGGTAACGTTTGATGGTCGGGCCCTCGTCAACGTAGGCTTCCTTGATGACCAGGTTCTCCGGACGGACGCCGAAGTTGTGCTCGGCGTTAGCGGCCGCAGAGTTGACGACCTTGGAGACAACCTCGGAAATCGCGCGCTCGTTGAAGCGCAGGATGTCCAACGCGTCGATGACCTCTTTGCCGCGGATCTGGTCCACGACGATACGTGCCTTGCGCGGGGATACGCGCACGTACTTTGCTATTGCTTTCGTCTGCATGTGCGTACCTCCTCACTAGTCTTTCTTGTGCCCGCGGAACGTGCGGGTGGGCGCGAATTCGCCCAGCTTGTGACCGACCATGGACTCGGTGACGTACACCGGCACATGACGGCGGCCGTCATGCACGGCAATCGTGTGGCCGACCATTTCAGGGAAGATCGTCGAAGAACGGCTCCAGGTCTTGACGGCCTGCTTGTCGCCCGACTCGTTCATCGCAGTGATGCGCGCGAGGAGGCGAGGCTCTACGAACGGTCCCTTTTTGAGACTTCTACTCACGGTTACTCTCCTTCACGCTACTTCTTACGACGACGGATGATGAGGCGGGTCGTGTTCTTCTTCGGGTTACGCGTACGATGACCCTTGGTGGGAACACCCCACGGCGAAACGGGATGACGGCCAGCGGACTTGTTCTTGCCCTCGCCACCACCGTGCGGGTGGTCGACCGGGTTCATGACCGTGCCGCGAACTGTCGGGCGCACGCCCAGCCAGCGCTTGCGGCCGGCCTTGCCCAGGCGGATGTTGGCATGCTCGGCGTTGCCGACCTCGCCCACCGTCGCACGGCAGGTGAGCAGCACGCGGCGCATTTCCGAAGAGGGCATGCGCAGGATGGCATAGCCGCTTTCCTTGCCCATCAGCTGGATGCTGGTGCCGGCGGAACGGGCCATGGCAGCGCCCTTGCCCGGCTGGAACTCAACCGCGTGGATGAGCGTACCGACGGGGATGTTGGCCAGCGGCAGCGCATTGCCGGGCTTGATGTCGGCGTCGGGACCGGACTCGACGACGTCGCCGACCTTCAGACCCTTCGGGTGCAGAATGTAAGCCTTGGCGCCATCGGCGTAATGCAGCAGCGCGATGCGGGCGGAACGGTTCGGGTCGTACTCGATGGTAGCGACCTTGGCCGGGATGCCGTCCTTGACGCGCTTGAAGTCGATCTTGCGATACTTGCGCTTGTGACCGCCGCCCTGGTGACGGGTGGTGATGCGGCCGTAGCAGTTGCGGCCGGCCTTCTTGGGCAGCGGCTCGAGCAGCGACTTCTCCGGCGTGGTCGTCGTGATCTCTGCGAAGTCAGAGACCGTCTGGAAACGGCGACCCGGGGAAGAGGGCTTGTATTGCTTGATTCCCATGTACTAACTCCTTCAAGTTTTCCGATTGCCAGATGACCGCCTGGGATGGGAAGTGGTGCGCTTCCGCACGGTCCTGACTCCGGACTTCATTACCACGCTGCCGTGCGTATCCATAGTGGAGCACACAGACAGGCGCGAATCCCCCATTGCACCATGGGGGATTGTTAACCCTTGCTTAGTCCTGGCTGGCGAACAGCTCGATAGTGTCGCCTTCGGCCAGCGTGACGATGGCCTTCTTCCAGGTGCGCGTGTAGCCGGTCTGGTAACGCACGCGCTTCGGCTTCGGCTTGACGTTGACCGTGTTCACCTTGAGAACCTTGACGTCGAAGATTTCCTCGACCGCCTTGGCGATTTCGATCTTGCTGGCAGTCTTGGCCACCTCGAAGGTGTAGCGGTTGTAGTCCTGCATGTCGAAGGCACGCTCGGTGATGACCGGGCGGATGATGATGTCGTGTGCCTGCATTAGCTGAGCACCTCCTCGACGTACTTGACCGCGTTCGTGGTCATGACCAGCGCGCCGTTGTCTGCCAAGTCGTAGGTGTTGGACTCGGAAGCGCCGATGACGAGGACCTTCTCGAGGTTGCGGAAGGACAGAAACGCGTTGATGTTCTCATCGTCGACGACGACGGTAGCGCGACCCGTGATGCCCAGAGCCTCGAGGGCAGCCTTGGCAGCCTTGGTAGAGGGCTTTGCGAAGTCGAACTCCTCGACGACGTAGAGCTCGGAATCGGCCAGCTTGCCCGAGAGGACGGACTTCATAGCCAGCTTGACGACCTTGTTCGGCACCTTGAACGCGTAGGAACGCGGATGCGGGCCGAAGACGACGCCGCCGTGACGGAACTGGGCGGCACGCGTCGTGCCCTGACGAGCACGGCCGGTGCCCTTCTGGCGGAACGGCTTGCGGCCACCGCCGGAAACCTGACCGCGGGTCTTGGTGTCATGCGTGCCCTGGCGCAGCGCGGCCAGCTGGCTGCGGACGACCTGGTGCATCGCGTAGGTGTTGGGCTCGATGGCGAAGATGCCATCGGAAAGCTCGAGCGTACCCGTAGACTTGCCGGCGGAGTCGGTGACGGTAATCTGAGTCATTGATCTCTCCTCCTTTAAGCCATACGAATCTGAACGAGTGCGCCCTTGCCACCAGGAACGGCACCCTTAACCAACATGAGATTGCTCTCGGCATCGATGCGAACCACAGACAGGTTCTTGACCGTCACGCGGTCGCAACCCATGTGGCCCGGAAGACGCATGCCCTTGAAGACGCGAGCAGGATATGCGCACATACCGACCGAGCCCGGAGCGCGGTGGAAATGATGGCCATGTCCACCGGGACCACCGCCGAAGCCGTGGCGCTTGATGACGCCCGCAAAGCCCTTGCCCTTGCTGACGCCGGTGACGTCGACCTTCTCGACGTCTGCGAAAGCCTCGACCGTGACGGTCTCGCCCACGGAATGCTGGGAAGCATCCTCGACGCGCACTTCGCGCAGGTAACGCATGGGAGCGACACCAGCCTTGGCGAAGTGACCCTTCATGGGCTTGTTGACTTTCTTTTCCTTGATGTCGCCGAAACCGATCTGGACGGCCTCATAGCCATCGGTTTCGGTGGTCTTGACCTGCGAAACAACGCAGGGGCCAGCTTGGATGACGGTGACGGGGACGATGTTGTCGTCTTCTCCCCAGACCTGCGTCATTCCCAGCTTACGGCCGAGAATCGTGTTGACCATGTTCAACCTTACCTTCAGGCGATCTTGTGTTGGTTACCCCTCGTAACTCACAGCGGATCGCAGCTTGTAAGCTCATCCCTTTGCTCGATTCATGCGCTGGGAGGCTGTGGACACACTGCACCCATCAGGGCACAGCTTGCCCATACTACCGCAAAGGCAAGACGATGGGAAGGATTTTTTACAAAAACACGCCACCGGGCGTATCTACGCGGAGAGAAGGCGCGCGGCAAGCATGCGCTGCGCGACAGTTGGGGGTCCTAGTGAGTACGCCAGGGCATGCTACGGGGCACTTGAGGGGCTTGCTGAGTACAGATTGCCGCAACTTCGTACTCAGCAGGGTTCCCAAGTGCCCGAGTCGTACTCAGCAGGGCTCCCAAACGCCACGCAGCCAAGCACACGGTACTCAGCAGCAGCCCCAAGTGTCATGCCCCCCTAACGCAAAATGGCCCGCCGGGCGCCGGAGCACTAGTGTGCCCGACGTCTCAAGAGCACCATTGTCAG
>CASDTD010000037.1 GCA_949283445.1 uncultured Coriobacteriia bacterium
TCTTCGTTGTCGACAGCGACCCCAAACAATCCGAAACGCTTCCCTGGGTGAACCGGCTCGAAGTGGTCATGGAACGCATTGAAAGCGACCCCGCCCTGCGCGACTCCATCATCCCGGCATTAGGCGAGACTGCCCTACGTAAGCGTTTCACCGCCCTGATTGCAGAGGCGCTCGAACGTGACCTGAAACCGAAACTCCTCGAGGCGGGCTTCCCCGAGAAAGAGGCGGACTCGTCCACCGAGCTGCTCAGCCTCACGCTCTACGCCATCCTCATCTCCTGGATCATCCACGACATCGAACGCCCTGCCGCGCAGGTAATCGACGAGCTGAAGGTCATGGTCGACGACTACGTCCACGGCGCGCTCGCGCGTATCAAGCAGCAACGCTGACAAGTTTCGGCACCGGCAAGCTTCAGATGACCGAACGAAGAAAGGCCGCCCTATCGGACGGCCTTTTCTCATGTGCGGTTCGTGTGAAACGGGCGCTTACAGCTCGCCGTTTTCAAGTGCCTTCATGTCGCCTTTCGTAATGTTGTACTTCTGGCAGTGCTTCTTGTACTGCGAACGCAGCTCCCAGAAATTGTTCATGCGAAAGCTCATGATCATGACCGCGATGAACACGATGATGAGCGGCACCGTCTGGATGAGCATCATGTTGTCGCCAAAGAGACCCTGATACGCCAAGGTCGTACACACGATGGTGACGATTACGGCAATGCCGAAGACGATCATCATGAACGTGAAATCCTTGCGGATCTGCTTTTTCATGTTGATGGCCTCGCGCACTTCCTTACGGCGTTTCTTGCCCACATGCTGTTCGGTCATGCTCTCTCCCCTGCATACACGATGTTCACCCAAGGGTTATATACAATCATCCCGTACGAAGTGTAGCAGTATTTCGTGGAATCACACACACTTCATAATTCCCGTGAGCTGGTGATTCGTTTCTAACTGCTGCTTTCGCAACGGAACTGCGCCGCGTTGCAACCAGACCCTTAGGCCTGCGCAGCCCACAGACCGTGCTTGTTGCAATGCTCGTAGGCGGCCTTCGCCTCGACGCCATCGGCCAGCGCGAAAGTGGCCTGCGGCTTCATGCCGGGCTCGAGCGTGCGGACCTGGTAGCCCGCCGTCGTGTCCAGGCAGATGAACTGGATGAAGTGATCTTCTTCCATGGGGTGCTCGACCTCGCCCACCGTGACGGTGACGGCATTGCCGTTGACCTCGATAACCGGGACGTGCTTCTCCGTCGCCGCGTCGACGCTGCCGGGCACAAGCTCGACCATATCCTCGCCACAGCACTTGAGAGACGGGCCGTTGTCGACGGTCTTGATGGCGATGTTGCCGCAATGCGTGCAGTAGTAGAACTTCAAATCGAACATATTCGTTCCTTCCTATTCTCGCGAGGTGCCTTGGGGCGCAACCGCCCTCAAGGCGCGTTACCCCGCGTCGTTACCAGCATGCAGCGGCTATTGTACACGCCTCAGACAACCGTGAGGTCGACGGTCACGATATCGATGATTTTTCCCAAATCTTCAGCCGACATCTCAATTTGCGTGCCGATGCGGCCACCGGAAAACAAGATAGTGTCAAACAAGACGCAGGTCTCGTCGATGAACGTCGGAAACGTCTTCTTCATACCCAGCGGGCTGCAGCCGCCATGAACATACCCCGTCAGCCCCAAGAGCTCGCGGGAGTGCACCATCGCAATGGACTTCTCGCCCGCCGCAGCAGCCGCCTTCTTGAGGTCGAGCTCGGCGGCCACGGGCACCATGAACACGTAATGTTCCCCGCTTTTGCCAACGGTGACGAGCGTCTTGAACACGTGGTCAGGGTCTTCGCCGGCAAGTCGGGCAACCTCCACGCCGCTCATAGAGGCGTCGGCCTCGAACTGATGCAGTTCGTGGGGAAGCTGGGCGGCGTCGACCATGCGCATGGCGTTGGTCTTCGTCTCTTTCTTCTTTCCCATCGCGACAGGCGCCCGCTTTACGCTTCGGTGTCGGGCTTGTCGGCAAGTCCGGCCTGCGCGCCCGGCGCCATGAGCGCCGCGACGACCTGCTCGTAGCTGTCGGGAAAGACGTTTTCGCCTTCAGATTCGAACGGGCGGGGTTTGCGCGCCAGCTTGCGCCCGGCGCCAGACGCCGCGGAAAATTCGACCTTGAGACGCCATTGCGTCGAGGAATTGACGAACGTGCCCTGCACAGGACGGTACACGCGCTGCCACGAGAACAGCCCAGCGGCAACAAGCGCGTCGATGTACGCACGCGCCTGTTCCTCGGAAAGCTGCACCTGCTCGATTTCTGGGGCATGCGCGCGCACGAGCATGTCTGCCCCGCTCGCGCTGCGACGATACGCCGCCGAACGCGGGTACGGCAAGTTGGCATCGAGTTCGATGAACTCGATGCCGGTAATTCGTTCGTACGTCAGCTGTTCGGCGGGGACGTCGTGCTGTTGCGCCGCGCCGAGAGGCAGACCCGGCATGCTAGTGAGCGCAGGCCGCGTCGGGCGACATCTCGAAGACTTCGCCGTCGATGAAGCGCTTGATGACCTGGCCGACCAGCGGCGACTCGGTCTCGGCGTACACCGTGATGCCGGCGGCCGTGAAGCGGGTCAGAGGCGGACGGCCCATGCCGGCCGTGAGAATGGCATCGACGCCGAGCGTCATGACGTAGTCGATGATGCCGCCGCAGCCATATTCGTCATGGTCGACGTTCTTGACGGAAGTGACCTCTTTGATTTCACCGTCTTCGATGGTGACGATGGTGAAATACGCGCAATGCCCGAAATGCCCGCTGCGCTGGGCCATGAGCCCTGCGTTGGTCTCGCTGGGAACCGCAATCTTCATAACGTGCCTTTCTGTCGTGCGTGAAGGCTCCTTGCAGGCGCCATTTGTTTCCATAGTAGAGCTATGCTCGATTCAGTCAATACTTAAGTAATTGACTACTTGGCAACGTCTTCGTCACCGTGATCTGCCCCGTCGTCTTCGGTCTCGTACAGGCAGCCGGCTTCCCCGCCGTCGATGCGGAACTGACACGAATCACCACCATGGCAGCCCTTCGCCTGGTCCATCACATCCACCCAGG
>CASDTD010000038.1 GCA_949283445.1 uncultured Coriobacteriia bacterium
ATTCGTAGGAGATGTGCGCGTGGATCTCCTGCAGCGAGTGGACCTGGGGATCGCTCGACTGCGCCACCTGGATGCCCTTCGCGGTGGCGAGTGCGGCGGCCATCGTGGTCATATAGGGAACGTGCGCCTTGATGGCGGTGCGGCGGATGAGGCTGCCGTCCGTGGCGCTTTCGGTCGACGGGCTGGGCGTGTTGGCCACCAGATCGACCTCGTGGTTGAGGATGAGGTCGATGAGGTTCGGGCGTCCCTCGTTCACGCGCAGCACGCGCTCGGCTTTGATGCCGTGTTCGTTGAGGAAGTCGCAGGTGCCGCGCGTCGCCAGGATGCGCATGCCGGCGCGCTCGAACTCGCGGCCAACTTCCTCCAGATCGCCCTTGTCGCGGTCGCTGATGCTCATGAGCACCGTGCCGCCCTTGGGCAGGACGGTCTGGGTCGCTTCCTGCGCCTTGAAGAACGCGCCGCCGAAGGTCGTGGCCAGGCCCAGCACCTCGCCGGTCGAGCGCATCTCGGGGCCGAGGACGGGGTCGACCTCGGGGAACATGTTGAACGGGAACACCGCCTCCTTGACGCCGTAGTGCGAGAACGTCGCCTCGTGCAGGTTGGCGATGGGCGAGGGGCGTCCCGTGATGGGCGCGGTCATGATGTCGGTGGCGATCTGGACCATCTGGATGCCGCAGACCTTGGACACCAGCGGCACCGTGCGGCTGGCACGTGGGTTGGCCTCGAGCACGTAGACGGTGTCGCCCTCGATGGCGTACTGGATGTTCATCAGGCCCGACACATGCATGGCTTCGGCGATGCGACGCGTGTATTCCTTGATGGTCGCCAAGTGCTCATCGGAGATGTTCACCGACGGCAAGATGCAGGCCGAATCGCCCGAATGGATGCCGGCAAGCTCGATATGCTCCATAACGGCGGGAACGAATGCATGCGTGCCGTCGCAGATGGCGTCGGCCTCGCATTCCATGGCATGACGCAGGAAGCGGTCGATGAGGATGGGGCGGTCGGGGGTCACGCCCACGGCGGCGTTCATGTAGTTGATGAGGTTGGCGTCGTCGTAGACAACTTCCATGCCGCGGCCGCCCAGCACGTAGCTCGGACGCACCATGACGGGGTAACCGATCTTCTGAGCGATGGCCAGCGCGTCTTCAGTCGTGTGCGCCATGCCGGCCTCGGGCATGGGGATGCCGAGCGAGTCCATGACCGCGCGGAAACGGTCGCGGTCTTCCGCCAGGTCGATAATCTCGGGGCTCGTGCCCAGAATGCGCACGCCCGCCTCTTCCAGCTCGGACGCCAGGTTCAGCGGCGTCTGGCCGCCGAACTGCGCGATAACGCCAAGCGGCTTTTCCTTCTCGTAGATGGACAGCACGTCTTCGGCGGTCAGCGGCTCGAAGTACAGCTTGTCGGAGGTGTCGTAATCGGTCGAAACCGTCTCGGGATTGCAGTTGACGATGATGGTCTTGAAGCCGAGCTTCTTGAGCGACTTGGCCGCGTGCACACAGCAGTAGTCAAACTCGATGCCCTGGCCGATGCGGTTGGGGCCGCCGCCCAGAATCATGATGGTGTTATCGCCCGTCTTAGGCGAAACGTCGGGCGCATTGTAAGTGGAGAAGTAGTACGCGGAATCCTGCGTGGAGCTTACGTGCACGCCTTCCCAGCCTTCGGTAAGGCCGATTTCGGCACGATGCGCGCGAATACGCTTTTCAGCCACGCCGGTAATCTTCGCCAGATAGCGGTCGGAGAAGCCGTCTTTCTTGGCCGCCGTCAGCATGTCGTCGGGCGGCAGCAGCGCGGGATGGTCCTTCGACCAGGCGATGATGCCCTCTTCTTCCGCCACGAGCTCGGCCATTTGCTCGATGAACCAGCGCTTGATGTGGGTAAGCTCGAACAGCTCCTCGACCGTCGCGCCGGCGCGCAGCGCCTCGTACATGATGAACTGGCGCTCGCTCGTGGGCGTCACAAGCATGCTGAGCAGCTCTTCTTTGGACTTGCCGTTGAAATCCTTCGCGAAGCCCAGGCCATAGCGCCCCGTTTCCAGCGAGCGAATGGCCTTCTGAAGTGCCTCTTTGTAGGTCTTGCCAATGGACATGACCTCGCCCACGGCGCGCATCTGCGTGCCAAGCTTGTCCTCGACGCCCTTGAACTTCTCGAACGCCCAGCGCGCGAACTTGATGACGACGTAATCGCCACCGGGGACGTAATTGGCCAGCGTGCCGTGCTTGCCACAGGGAATCTCGTCGAGCGTCAGACCGCTTGCCAGCATCGCGGAGACAAGCGCGATGGGAAAACCGGTCGCCTTCGAGGCGAGCGCGGAAGAACGCGAGGTGCGCGGGTTGATTTCGATGATGATGTCACGGTCGGTGACCGGGTCGTGCGCCCACTGCACGTTCGTGCCGCCGATGACCTGCACGGCCTCGACAATCTTGTAGCTCTTCTCCTGCAGGCGCTTCTGCACGTCTTCGCTGATGGTGAGCATGGGCGCCGCGCAGAACGAGTCGCCGGTGTGCACGCCCATGGGGTCGATGTTCTCGATGAAGCAGACCGTGATCATCTTGCCATTCGCATCGCGCACGACTTCGAGCTCGAGCTCTTCCCAGCCCAGGACACTCTCCTCCACCAGCACCTCGTGCACGGGAGACGCCGCCAGACCGCGTGCGACCACGGTGCGCAGCTCGTCGATGTTGTAGACCAGACCGCCGCCCGTGCCGCCCATGGTGTAGGCGGGACGCAGCACGCAGGGGTAGCCGAGCTCGTCGGCGATGGCGACGGCGTCCTCCACGGAATAGGCCACCTTCGAGCGCGCCATCTCGATGTCAAGCGAGGCCATGAGCTCCTTGAACGCCTCGCGGTCCTCGCCGCGTTCGATGGCGTCAATCTGCACGCCGATGACCTGCACGCCGTACTTCTCGAGGATGCCCTCTTTCTCCAGTTCGGCGGCGAGATTCAGACCCGACTGACCGCCCAAGTTGGGCAACAGCGCGTCGGGGCGTTCCTTGGCGATGATCTGCTCGAGGCGCGCCGTGTTGAGCGGCTCGATGTAAACGGCGTCTGCCGTGTCGGGGTCGGTCATGATGGTAGCGGGATTGCTGTTCACCAGAACAATCTCGTACCCGAGCTTGCGCAGGGCCTTGCACGCCTGCGTGCCCGAATAGTCGAACTCGCATGCCTGGCCGATGATGATCGGGCCGGAACCGATGATGAGCACTTTATGGATATCGTCGCGCTTAGGCATGGAGAGCTCCCCTTCTTCCCAAAACGGCATCGCCGCAAAAACATACCGTTTCATTTTATATGCGATTGCACCTTCAGCAGGCAACGTAATCGCTGATAGCAGCATCTTTTTCAGGATACGGTCACAGCGACGGGCAGGCAGAAGGAGGGGCCGTTTCGTCTTACGCCCCTACGGGTTTCCCGTACTCGCGCTCCATGGCCCCTCTCGTGACAATCCACTGTTTGCCGTATTTTCGCGCATCCACACCAGGAACTATCTTCCCGTACGAAACGGCTTTGCGCAGCGTGGATTCGCTCAGGCCCCAAAGCTCGCTTGCATCTGCAAAAGAAATAAGGTCATCGAACGGGGTCTTCGTTTCCACTCCGTGTTCCCACAGCTCATCACAAGACAAATCGATATCGTCATTCCAAATAAGGCCATAGCCTCCAACATCCACTTTCACGTCTTCGAACAGATTCGCGTCTTCGAGCGCCCTGAAAGCTGGATACTTCGCGAACAGGGGCTTGACGTCATATGTCTTTGTCGTGCCATTCGCGAAACGCACGCTCAACATTAGGTCCGGAAGCGCCGAAACGTCTTTCACCTTGTGAAACATATCTACTCCCTAGTCAAGAGGCTCGAGCTTTTTGAATTCTTGCGTTTCCCACATGGCCAACAAGTCGTCCTCGTTGATGGCAATCCACTCTCTGACCATGTCGGCAGCGCGCTTTGGCAAATCGCCGTCGAGAATAGCTCCCGTCCTGATATCAAAAGCAGCCGTGTCTTCACCATAAATCGCGTGGATATGAGGAGGATTGTGCTCCGACCCGAGAAAGTACATCCTGATGACTATTCCATAGAAACGGGCAAGTGTGGGCATAACTCCTCCAATCCCTCTTCTGAAGTATATCACGTTACCGTGATTTTCAGACAAAAAGGACGGGTTCCAACATAAAACCATGTCGCCAGACCACTCGTCTGTATCACCCCAGGCGCAAACGGGTGGTTCGGCGACACGATAGGGAAGCTTTCAGGACAAAGATGTGGTTCAGCGACAGAATCGGGGCGTTTTCAGGGCCGGAATGTCGCCCAGTCACCCGTTTGTGTTTGTAAGCGGCAGATTACGTCGCCCAGTCACCCATATGGGATGTGAAGATACCCTCACGCAAGCGCAGGCACCCGTTTCGTCTTACGCCCCTACGGGTTTCCCGTACTCGCGCT
>CASDTD010000039.1 GCA_949283445.1 uncultured Coriobacteriia bacterium
CGCGGGTTCTCCGCCACGCAAGTGGAGCGCTATGGCGTTACCGGAGATAACATCGACTCGTTTATCTCCGAGCGTGCCTATGATTTTCTGCAGCCCATCAACGGCAAATACGACAAGTGGTTCAAGGACCGCATCACCACACGCGTGATTGCCGGCGCGCGTTTCCAGGAGTTGTTCGAGACCATTCACTTCAACGTCGTTTCCCGCAACGGGCAGCTCCTGTTCATCCCCCTTTCGCCCGAGGCGAAGGCGTGCATGGAGCAGGCAGACAGCCCGAGCAAGGGGTTCATGGCGTTTCTGCAGCAGCATGAAGAGATGGGCTTGTGCCTGACAGGTTCTTCGTGGCTTTCCAAGACCAGACTCCCCGTCGAGGTCGTGCATCGGGAGGACGGCAAGGTACGCTACCGTATCGGCGGTGTGCGCCTGACGCCTCGCGCGCTTCGCTCGTATTTGCGGGAGCGCGCGAACAAATCCCCGCTGGCACTGTTCGAGCTTGCCCAAGAAGATGGGAGCTTCGCGTATGCCGGGGATGACATGATCGGCGAGGTCCGCATTCTCATGTTCAACCCCACGGGTGCCGAGCCTGTCTTGAGCGATGCCGCTGCCGTCTTGCGCGAGCGTACCAAGCGTGGCGATGAGCGCGAGGCCGCAGACGAGCGCATGGGCGAAGCGGACAGCGACGAAGAGGTGCTGGAAGATTCCGAGGAGCCGGTGCTCCACCATTACGTCATGCCCGTGAACATAGAGGACGGCAGCTATCGCGGTGGCCGCGCCGTATTCACACGCGACAAGCACCAGGACACCATGACGCTGCTCGATTCCGACGTCGAGCTCAAGGGCACGGTTCCGCATTGGACGAACATCAAGGACTCCCTGCTCGCGTTCTGCAAGCACATTCCACAGATCGAGCTCGTGCAGTTCGCCATCCGCACATCGTCCGATGGGTTTCGCATCGTGGGTGTGAACCCCTCGCCGGTTTACAACCGTGCCTATCCACTGCCAGCTGACCTGCAGGCGTTTCTGAACGGCAAAGTGAAAGACAAGCGCGAGAACAAGGGCTCGTCGGTGGGGCTCGTGCGCCATGCGGCGTTCCTGCGCTCGCGTCGCGCGTTCACCAAGTTCTTCTATCCTGCGGGCATGGTCTATTACCAGGGCCTGCGCTACCCGCATGACGTCATCCAAGACTTCTTCTCGCGCAACGGCGTGCCCCTGGAGCGCAAGCTGTGGGCCTACAGGCACGGCTTCCTGTCCTACCGTCTGGACCTGTATCCGGAGCTGTGCGAAGAGAACTGGCAGGGCTATGTGACGGACTTGGAATACCGCTGGCTGCGTCACATCAACCCCAAGTACCGCACCTGGATGGAAGACAAGCTCACGTTCAAGTACCTGCTCGCACAGCACAGCGAATGCCTGCCGGGGTACTACTTCTTCACGAGCTGTCGTGCAGGCGAGAACCGCATCATTCCGCTGATGGATTGCCCCGAAGGCTACGGTGCCACGGTGAACGATATCCTGCGCCTGGCGCGCGAGTTGGGCGTGCTGGCGCTCAAACCAGACGAGGGCAGCCACGGCGAGGGCTTCTACAAGCTTACGTACACCGAAGAAGAGGGCTATGCGCTTAACGGGGAAGCCGTGCCCGCCGAGCGCGTGGAAGAGGTCCTGCGCAACCCGAGCAATCAGTATCTCGTCAGCGAGTACATCGACCTGCATCCGGATTTGAAGCGCCTGTATGCGGGGTCGGTCAACACGGTGCGCGTGACGATGTTCAAGGAAGACGGCGTGCATCCACAGATCGGCAACGCCTACCTGCGCATCGGTTCCGAGCGCTCCGGTGCGGTCGATAACGTCGTCGCCGGCGGCTTCGTGGCGGAAGTCGACATCAATACCGGCAAGTTTGGCGATGCCCGCACTCTGCTGAAGAACAAGCTCGTGCGTGAGGACGTGCATCCTGACAGCGGCGCCGCGATGGAGGGCGTGCTGCCCAACTGGGACTACGTGCGCGAGAAGGTGCTGGCCATGGCGCGCGACATTCCGCAGCTGGAGTATCTGGGCTTCGACGTTGCCATTACCGAGGACGGTTTCAAGCTGCTGGAGATAAACCGCATGCCAGATTACCCGCGCATTTCCCGTCTGACGCCTGAGACCATCCATTACCTGCTGGGACGCATTGCCGCCAAGAAGCGCTTCATGCGCATCGACAAGGACAAGAGCCTGGTGAAGCTCCCCAGGAGAGATGCATGAAACGGACGATTATCGTCATCTTCAAGGCCGTGCTCGGTGCGGTCTTTGCCGTTATGAAGGTGTTCTGCCGGCAGCGTCCCAAACGCGTCGTGTTCCTGAGCCGTCAGAGCAACGAGCCGCAGCTCGACTTCCTCATGCTCGCAGAGGAGTTGCAACGTCGTGACCCGCAGGTCGAGTGCGTCTACGTCTGCTGCCGTTCTGACAAGGGCATGCGCGAGCTGCTGCGCTATGCGGGCGCGTTCTTCAAAAGCATGCGCTATCTGGCAAGCGCGCACGTTGCCGTGCTTAACAGCTACTGGCCCGCCGTCTCCATGCTGAAGCAGCGGGACAATCTGTACGTTATCCAGATTTGGCATGCTCTGGGAAAGATCAAGCAGTCCGGCTGGCAGACGCTCGACCGTGACATGGGCCACTCCCGTGCCACGGTCGAGCTCATGGGCATGCACCGTGGCT
>CASDTD010000040.1 GCA_949283445.1 uncultured Coriobacteriia bacterium
CCAGCCGCCCTTGATGTAGGTGCCGTTGCTGCGGAAGTAGTAGCGGCCGTCGCTGAGGATGCCCCAGCCGCCCGCGAAGAGGTGGCAGTCCGAGCCGAAGTAATACCTGACGCCGTCGACCGTTGCCCAAAGGCCCTTGTAAGCTGCACCGTCTTCCGCGAAGTAGTACTTCTTGCCGCCCATCGTGGCCCACCCGCCACGAATAAGCGTGCCGTTGCTGCGGAAGTAGTAGCGGTCGTCGCCGATGGTCGCCCAGCTACCCGCAATTATGGTGGCGTTGCTGCGGAAGTAGTAACGCTGGCCGTCGATGTCAGCCCAGCCGTCGTCGTAGGCGACGCCGTCGGCGCCGAAGTAATAATCATTTCCGCCGATGACCGCCCAGCCGCCCTTGATGTAGGTGCCGTTGCTGCGGAAGTAGTAGCGGCCGTCGCTGAGGATGCCCCAGCCGCCCGCGAAGAGATGGCAGTCCGAGCCGAAGAAGTACCTGACGCCGCTGATGTCAGCCCAACGGTTCTTATATGCTGCGCCGTCGGCGTCGAAGTAGTACTTCTTGCCGCCGATGACCGCCCAGCCGCCCTTGATAGCGGTGCCGTTGCTGCGGAAGTAGTAGCGGTCGTCGCCCACGGTCGCCCAGCCGTCGTCATAGGCGTACTCATCATCGCCGAAGTAATAGCGCTTGCCATCGACGTCTTTCCAGCCGCTCGTCACGAACGTGCCGTCGGCGTTCTGATACTTCAACCCGCCTTCGGTCTCGACAAGCCCTTCGACAATCGCAGGGGGCTCTTCCTCATCGACGTCCCCGTCAACGGAGCCGCCCCCCTCTTCGCTGCCAGCAGCAGAATTCTGCTCCGTCAAAGCAGGCTGACCCTTGCTCGGCGCCTTTGTTATGACGTTATCATCGCCTTCCGAGGACTTATCCAAAACCGCGCTTTCCTCGGACACTTTCTCGATAGCCGCAACATCGCCGCCACTTGCCCCGTCGGTGCCCTGCTCGTCGGCAAAAGCCGCCGCCGGCAACAATGCCATGCACAGCGCGACAGCGAATGCCGCGCCGGCAAAAGACCGAACGCGCAGCTTGCTGTGGTTCTTACTCACCCTCACTTGCATCCCCAACCACTCAACGAATCACGTTCCTGTATGCGTATTAGCGTTTCTCGGCGTGTTTGCATACCCCCGTATTCTACATGTGGAGACTATGTGAGTGCAGATGGTATATGGCAAAATCGCAGTCATTTTTGGCCTTGCCTTCTCCCGAATCTACACGCCGACTTCACCACACGCCCCTCGGCAATGCGGTATCATGCTCGTTCGGTGTTAAAATGGCTGCCTGACAGCCAGGCTCCCAAGGAGAATGCATTGCCCGAAGCTTCGAACGAAACAGCTCTGCAGGAGCGCCCCTCTTCCGACCTTGTCGAAGAGCGGCCCATCGCTGTCGAATTCAAAAACGTCGTCAAAGAATATCGCCTGTACACCAGTGACAAGGCTCGTATCCTGGGGCTGTTCACCAAGCGCATCAACTACAAACCCGTACGCGCGAACAACGACCTCTCGTTCAAGATTCACAAGGGCGAGGCCGTCGCCTTCATCGGGCCGAACGGCGCCGGCAAGTCCACTGCCCTCAAGATTATCACCGGCGTCGTCTACCCCACTTCTGGCGAGGTCACCGTCAACGGCCGCGTCAGCGCGCTTCTCGAGCTCGCCGCAGGCTTCGACGGGCAGCTCACCGGCCGTGAGAACATCGCCATGCGCGGTCAGATCTGGGGCCTGTCGCCCGAGGAAATCGAGGAAATCAAGCCGGAAGTCATCAAGTTCGCCGAGCTCGGCGACTACATCGACCAGCCCATGCGCACCTACTCCAGTGGCATGAAGGCGCGCCTGGGCTTCGCTTTCGCCTCGAGCATCAAACCCGACATCCTCATCGTCGACGAGGCGCTTGCCGTGGGCGACCGGCGCTTCTCGCAGAAATGCCGCGAGCGCGTGAAGGAAATCATGGCCGACGGCGATGTCACCGTCTTGTTCGTCACGCATAGTCTGCCACTCGCAAAGGTGTTCTGCGAGCGCGGCATTGTCATCGACAAGGGCACTAAGCTTTTCGATGGATCCGTCGACGACGCCATCAAGTTCTACGAGGAGAACTGCTAATGATCCAGGTTCTCAAAACGCTCATCCACGACGTCATCGCCTGGCGCAGGCAGATTGTCCAGCTGGCCTACCTGGCGCTGAAAAAGCAGACCGAGAACACGGTCTTGGGCTGGGCCTGGCTGTTCGTCCGTCCCGCCATGTACATCTGCTGCTTCTGGTTCGCGTTGTACGTAGGTATCAGAGGCTCGCATGGCATGGACTCTGTCCAGTACCTCGTCTGGTTGACCGCTGGCCTCATGCCGTGGTTTTTCCTGCAGACCACCATCAACGGCGGCGCCCACGTGTTCGGCCAGTACCGCTACCTCGTGAACAAGCTGAAGTTTCCCGTGGCGCTCATCCCCGTGTTCTTCGAGCTCTCCGCGATGTTTCTACACTTTGCGCTGCTCATCGTGCTGTTCATCATCTACGTCGTGGCAGGCGGCACCTTCGACATCTACTTCATCCAGATACCGCTGCTCGTCGTGCTGATGTATGTGTTCTCCATTGGCTGGTCGCTCATGACCTCGTCGCTGTCGGCTGTCAGCAAGGACTTCGCCAACCTCATCCGCACGCTGAGCACGCCCATCTTCTGGTTGTCGGGCGTCATCTTCAACGTCTCCAACATCGGCATCCCCGTCATCCAGTGGATCTTGAAGTTCAACCCCATCACGTTTCTGGTGGAAAGCTACCGCACCGTGTTTTCGAACGGCTCGGTCATAAGCGGTGTGCACCACGGCTGGATTTGGGGCGACCCCGTCTTCTTCGGTTGCGGCGTCTTCGTGGTCCTGCTGACGTTTTTCGCCGGCCTGTTCGTGTTCTCGAGGCTCCAGCGTGACATCCCCGACGTCCTGTAAGCGCGCACGGTCCGCATCGAAACCGTGCAGCTGTCGTGATCGGCGTGCCTAGCTGACGCTCAGGCCGTCTTTCACCTGTGTGGTGGAGATGCCCGGCGTGCGGTCTAAAAACACGAGCTCGCAATATTCGCGCAACGGCTCGA
>CASDTD010000041.1 GCA_949283445.1 uncultured Coriobacteriia bacterium
CGCAAAAGGCACCCCGCCATCGGATGCGCTTTCGAAACAGCTGCCAATATAGTCTTCGACCTGCTCGAACAGCGACTGGGAAAGCCTGAACGCCTCGTTGTCGTACACCACGAGAAAGACATCGAGGTCATGCTCTTGCAAAAACGTGCGAATCGTCCGCGTGGCAACGGAAAGCGCGAGGTCTTTGGGAAACCCGTACGTACCCGTGGATATCAGGGGAAACGCTACCGTCGTGCAGCCGTTGTCGACGGCGGCTTGCAGGCTGTTGCGATAGCAGCTGGCAACGTCTTGCGCCTCCCCCGCTGTACCGCCCTGCCACACCGGCCCCACCGTGTGGATGACGATGCGGGCAGGCAGCTCGCCCGCCTCGGTCACCACAGCAGAGCCAACGGGGATATCCCCGATGCGCTTGCGCTGCGCCAGAAGCATAGGACCTGCCGCCGCATGGATTGCCGAATCGACGCCACGTCCGACCATGGGATGTGGATTCGCCGAATTCACGATGGCGTCCACGTGCATGCGAGTAATATCGTTGCGCACTATTTCAAGCGGCATGGTTGCGCCACCTTTCTCCGTATTCCCGCCCGTGGGCACGAGCGTAAATCGTCACGCCAGGAATATACCGCAAACCTGAGACACGCAAACGTATGGACAAAACAGCGCGCTGGGGCAATCTCAGCGCCGCCATTCGTGCCACAACGCGCGTTCTCGACCAAAAAGCGGTCAAAATCACGTGCTGTGGCAGGAAAGCGCGCGGACATTGTGCCCTTGCGCGCATTTTCGACCACGCAACGTTATAGCGCGTCGGGATCTTGGGCTTTGAGGATGAAGTGGTAGACGATCAGCACGACCGCCTGGACTGCCAGCGCGACAAGCGCGATGACGACGACGTTGTAATCGTACAGATACATCTTCTCGAACACCACGAGCACAGCCGCGATGACGAAAATGCACACAGCGGCAAGCGGCACATAGCCCTTCTTCTTGCCGGGATCGCAAGTCACGGTGTAGCCAGCCAGTGCGGCCACGACGGCACCCAAGCCGGCAAACCACACGACGGAAGCCATCATCGCGCCGACCTCCGCGACCTGTATCGTGAGGCTGAACGCGCATGCGGAAACGCCCACCCCGCAGACGATGACGGAGATGATGCGCACGATAATTTGCTTTGGCGTCAAATGATATTCGGTATCCATGGCGTCCATGGTATCAGCACCTCGGGTATTTCGAAGCCACTACTTGCAACTCGTCACGCAAACTACGAAAAAACCTGGCTGAGCCACGGACGGCATTTCCCGCCCGCATGCCAGAAAAACCGTATCGTAGCTCACAGCCTGACCTTCATCCCGTCTTCGGCTACGACCACACGTCCGTCGAACCCGGCGGCATATTCGTAAAGGTCCTCGATCCAGTTGTCGCCCGGGGCGCTCATGTGCGGCGCGAGATGCTGCAGGTACACCATGCCGGCATCGAGCTCTTCGAGCCCCAGGCGCACCGTCTCCTGCGCACTGCGATGCGTGGAAGGACGTCCGTTTTCACCCCAATAGGTCGAGTCCATGATGAGGTTGTCGACACCTTTGAGCGCCTCGGCCACTTCGGGCAAGAGCTTGGCCGTGTCGGGAGCATAGAACGTGCGCCGCCCCGACTCGGTGGTGATGAGATACCCGTACGTGCCTTCGGTATGCACAAGCGGCAGCGCCTGAATACTCATGCCGTCGATGTAGCGCGTTTCGTACTCCCCCACTTCATCGAGTTCGAAACAGTCATCCATATACGAGAATTCTTTGAAACATTCCTTGAGAGCATGCGCGTGCGCGTGAAAGGGCAGCGGTGTTCCCCGGTTCAGACGCACGAAATACTCCAGCTCGCCGAAACCGCCCATATGATCGAAATGGGCATGCGTCAAGAACAGCTCGTCGATGAAATCGACGCCTTCGCGGTTGAGCTGGTGGCGCACATCGGGCGGCGTATCGATAAGCGTCGTGCCATGCCCTTGCAAGACGACGCCCGTGCACCCGCGTGAAAGCGAGGGATCCTTGCGCGCCGCTTCGCACGCGGGGCAATGGCAGAAGAACGCGGGAACGCCGCAACCCGAGCTCGTGCCCAGAAACGTGAGCGTGCGTTCAATGGGCTTTGCCTTGTACACTTGCGGCGCGCAGTTGGCGCGGTCGGGGCAGGCATTGCATTCTTCGACGAACATGGCATCCACATCATCCCAGGTGCCCCGCTCGAAACCGCAGGACAGGTAGAAGCCTTCCGCCGAGCCGCGCGAAACCAGCAGCAGGTTGGGATGCAGGCGCAGGGCGTCCTTGAGCAGGCTTCTGCCCACGCCTTTGCCCTGGACGACATCGAATACGACGATGGGCCGCACATTCCAGCTGCCGTCAGGCGCCTGTTCCAGGCGGCAAGCACCGTAGATGGTGTTGTCGGGCGTAGCGGCAACCCTGATGTTGGCAGGGTCCGTCAAATCGCTGAAGCCTTCCGAAGCGAACAGGTAACGGATAAGCTCCATGTCCTCGTCACGGCAATCGCGAATCTGCCACTCCGGTGTCAGCATCTAGTCCTCCTCGAAATGCCCGAAACACCCCCGCTGCCCCATCAGCAGCGGACGTTCGGGAATGAGCTTTCCTTGGCCGTCGAGCTGGCCTCTTGTCTCGGCGATGAGCGTACGCCCGATGAACAGCTCGTGGTCTCCGTATATTCTATGCTCGATAAGCTCGCATTCGACCCACGACACGGCCTGCTCCACGCGGCTGGCGTTCACACGGCGAGCCGGGGAAACCTCAAGCCCCGCAGCCGTCACGCGGTCGTCCACGCCGTGCTTCGTACCGCAGACGATGGCCATCTGCGCGCCGTCTGCCGGCAGCACGTTCACGACAAAGCAGCCCGACAACGCCATGGCAGTACTCGTGAGCCCACCGGGACGTATAGCCACGGCAATGAGACTCGGCTCGTGCGAGATGGGCATGACCCAGGCGATAGTCGCCACCCTGTCA
>CASDTD010000042.1 GCA_949283445.1 uncultured Coriobacteriia bacterium
AAGAATCTGGTCTTCCATGGAGAAGTGCGGCACCAGGCCATGGTGCATGAGACCGATGACCGTATCGCCTTCGGCTTCGGCATCCTTGGTCTGCTGGACGACCCAGGGAACGAGGTCTTCGTCGACACGACCGGCGGTCACATGCTCGTTGGTGTCATAGCCCGTCCCGGCGTCAGGGCTGTACATGCCGGAATCGATGGCGACAATCGTGAACTTGCCCAAGTCAACGGAATAGGAAAGGCCACCCGCCTGCTCACCGGAGCCTGCATTGGGATTGGTGAAATACTGAGCGTCCCAGTTGCCGTCATAACCGAAGTTCTTGTAAATCTCCTTGAACTCCGCCGGCGTCGTAGTCTCGGCGCTCTCTTTCTTGCCGTTTTCGAAGGTGCACGAATCTTGGTAATTATAGATGTCGTGATTGCCGTTGATGACGAAAACCTCGGTGTCGGTCTCGTCCTCAAGCTGCTGGAACCGCTGGGCAAGCTGCTGATGCCCCAGCTTCTCGCCGTCCTTGGTGAGGTCGCCGGAAACCAGCAGAACGTCGGGGCTGTCCTGACGCACCATGGCAAGCGCCGCGTCCAGAATGGAACCCGACTCCTCGAGCATCTTGGGGTCGCCGCCCACGTACGTGTCGTAATCCTCGCAATCGCTCACGTAGTTGAGCGGGTAGTAATGCGTGTCGGAAAGCACGGCGATCTTGAGCTCACTGCCACCTGCGCTCAACGCGCTTTCCGCCGTGCCCGCCTGCGTGTCGCCAGTGTCCGCATATGCCGCCCCCGCCGGCAACGCCGACATCGGCACCGCCAGAACCAGCGCCATAAGCATCGTGAACATCAGGCGAATTCCCCGCCTGAACGCACCTTCTTTCCGCACCTTGCACCCCTGCTTTCCTTTTCGACATCTCTTCTCTCGGTTGAAGGCGTAGATAGCCGTTAGTAAGGCTATCCAAGCAATGTCACAGCAAGGAAAGCGCCAGGTGAACTCTATCTGTCATGAATGTAAAGCGCTGTTACACGCGTGGGCACCTTCACAATGCTCATCATGTCGACCATGTCCTGAAATGACAGACGAAGCATCTTGTGCGTTTTTCAAGGTAATTTGAAGGTAGAATTCGCACAGTTTGCTTCGTTTATGAAGTCTGTTGGAGGAAAGCGCGACATCCTGCGGCCCCAGCGCACAACCGCGGCATGCCATCATCAGGAATCGAAGGGCTTGCCCGTACGGGGAATTCCGAACTGAGTGAGCAGCCTGACAAAGAACCCCGGATCTTTCAGATGCTTATACTTTATACGCACAACGGGCAGGCCCGCCGCGTTCAGGCACATCTCCCGCTCTCGCTCTTCGAGCAGAACTTCTTCGGTGCTGCGCCCGTTCATGAAGCGGGCGTCGACATACTTAAGGTTGCCGTCGAATTCCCCTGCAACACACCTTCCGCCCTGGAGCTTCCATAGAAAATCGACGCGAAACACCCTACCCGGGAAAAGCGGGTCGCGAATCTCCACCTGCAGGTCGGGCAACTCAAAGCCAAGCTCGATTATCAAGGCGCGGGCAAGCGATTCGCCCCCGCTCTCACTGCGCGGGTCAGCATACGAGAACACCTCGAGCGCTTTGCGCACGCCCTTGTATCCACGCCACGTACGTTTCGTGTAATCGAGCAACTCATCTTTCGGCATACCTGACGCAGCGAGTCCAGAATCTGCAATTGCGAGAGCGTCGCAAAACTTCGCAGAGCGGGCACAGTCGAATACCGTCTGCAGCAGGGGCGTTACTCTCAACCCATTCTCGATTTCGAATTCTTTCTCAGGGCTATTGTGATACTCGATATGCGCTGAATGCCGGGTGAAGCCAGCGCGCACATGAACGGGGTCGTACAGGTCATACCCCACATATAGACCGTAAGCCTGGGCAGCAGAGAAATGGCTGAAGACCCATTCAGGATGAATCGTGTTGAGCGTGCGCAGAACATGCAAACTACGTTCCGGCGCTGAAAGCGCTTCCCAGTACGAAGGACGTGCGTAGATGCCCTCGAATGGCGTCACGAGCAACCCTTTGTCAAGACGGACGCGAAACATCCGCCGTATATTCGGTGCATGCGCAAACGCACAGCGTTGATGCGCCTCCGCATCGTTCAGCAGCAAAGCCGTGACGTTATCAGTATGTCGGCTCATGAACCGCCCCCGCTCCATCCGACACAAGGCATACAGGCAGCCTACGTCGAATCGCCCGCATCGCATCGTGTTGCGCTCAAGTTATACAGACGAAGCATCTTGTACGTTTTTCAGGCTACTTCGAAGGTAAAATTCGCACAGTTTGCTCCGTTTGTGAAAACCGGCGAAGGATGCACGGGCATCTTCTCCGCAATGCCATAGCATACGGCGCGTGCATGCGCTGCGACTACACCAGCACCGTACGCACCGGACCAACGACGCCGTCGGCAAGCTCCACGATGGCCACGCAGGCCTGGCTGCCGCCGCGCGGGCGCGTCGCGCTGCCAGGGTTCACGATGCGGCAGCCGCCCCGCAGCTCGTCGCGGGGGATGTGCGTGTGCCCGTGCACCGCCAAACCATACAGCCCGCTTTCCGCCGCACGCGTCGCGTCTTCGGGGAAATGACTCACGTACACGCGCACGCCGCCGATGGTCGTCGTCAGGCTCGGCCCCACACTCGAGCCGTAGTCGAGCCGGTCGCAGTTGCCCAGCACGGCCAACGTCGTGGTTATCGACTCGAGTTCCCACAGCACGCTGCGCGCGCAGATGTCCCCCGCGTGGATGATGTAATCGACATGCGCAAACGCATCGAACACGCCTTCTGCCAGATGCCCATGCGTATCGGAAATCAGCCCAACCGTTGCCATGAGACTCCCTTAGTCCTCATCTTGTGCAAGGCGCTTTTCAATCGTCGCGTTGACGGTTTTGATCACCTTGATGCGCGCGTATTTCTTGTCATCCGACTCCACGAGTGTCCACGGCGCGAAATCCGTCGAGGTCATCTTCAGCATGTCGTTGATGGCTTGGCAGTACTGCGGATATTTCTCACGGTTGCGCCAATCCTCGTCGGTGAGCTTCCACGCCTTGTTCGGGTCGTTCTTGCGTGCCATGAACCGGGCGAGCTGCTCGTCTTGGCTTACGTTTATCCAGAACTTGCACATGAGCGTGCCGCAGCGGCGCATCTCCCATTCGAAATCGTTGATTTCCTCGAAGGCCCGGTGCCAGTCATCTGACGTGCAGAAACCCTCGACGCGCTCGACCATGACGCGCCCGTACCAGCTGCGGTCGTAGATGTGGATATGTCCGCTCTTGGGCAGGTTCACCCAGTAACGCCACAGGAACGGATGCTCCTTTTCCACGGGCGTGGGACTTGCGCTGGGCACCACACGGTAGCTGCGCGCGTCGAGTGCCGCGGCCACGCGCTTGATGGCACCGCCCTTGCCTGCCGCATCCCAGCCCTCGAACACGAGCATCATGGGAATGCCCTTCAAATACAGTTCGGACTGCAAGTGATGCAGCTTTTCCTGTTCGCGCTTGAGTTCCTTTTTGTAGGTTTCCTCATCGAGGACGAGGTCATGGGAAATCGTCTCGACCTTCGGCATGGAGAGAAGCTTGTAGCGTGACTTCGGGATGGGCGCGTCCTCGGGCAACGCCTTTTTCTTGTCCCGCTTTTCGAATGCCTTTTCAAGCTCGCCGACTATCGCCTTCAGAAACTCGATGCGGCGCACCTTGCGGCTGTCTGCGGGGATAATATGCCAGCGGCTCTTCTTCCGGTCCGTCTGTTCCAGGAAGTGATCGAGCACCTTGTAATACCCGTCGTAATGCTCGTTTTGGCTCAGGTCGCTTTCGGTTATGCGCCACCTAGTCGACGATTTCGCGAGCAACCTGCTCAAGCGAACGCGTTGCATCTCTTTACTCACGTGGAAAAAGCACTTGATGATGACGTAGCCGTCGTCGATGAGCTGGCGCTCCATCATCTCCGCCGACTCGATGAACTGCGCATACGCCGCTTCGGAATCGTTGACCGCGAAATCGGTCTTGTCACGGGCGACCAGACGGGAGACGCTCAGCCCCTTGTGCGTGTGCGTGCGGCGCACGAGCATGCCCCTGAACGCTTCGGAATACCAGCTCTTGTCGAAGATGGTGAACGTGCCGTACTGCCCGATGCGGCTCCAGTAGCGCGCCATGAAATGATAGCGCTGCTCGGTCGGGGTCGGGGCGTCCATGGCGTTCACCCTGAACTGGCGGGGGTCGAGGTCTTTTACCAGCTTGGATATGCCCGTGCCCTTGCCTGCCGCGCTCCACCCGTCAACGCAGATAACGACGGGGAGCTTTTCGCGAATGCAACGCTGTTGCAAGTTCACGAGTTTGGTGACCAGCTCCTCTTTCAAGGTTTCGTATTCGTCGCGCTTCAGACGCTTTCCCAGATCGACAGATTCGAGCACGCTCTCTCCTCACTTCAGACAACATCTATTTATTGTACGCCTGCCTGCACTGAATGTGCTGGTCATCGCTTTATTCGCATATGCCAAAGATTGCATGCCGGCCAAGATCTCCAAACATGTCTTCAAAGCAAAAAAGGGGCTGCCCCATAGGACAGCCCCCTCAAAGCGAGTTCTGGAAAAAAGAACTACTTCAGAGTGATGACAGCGCCAGCCTCTTCGAACTTCTCCTTGGCAGCCTCGGCGTCTTCCTTGCTCGCACCCTCGAGGACAGCGACAGGAGCGGACTCGACGAGAGCCTTGGCCTCCTTGAGGCCCAGGTTGGAAACCTCGCGGACAACCTTGATGACAGCGATCTTGTTGTCGCCGAAGGACTCCAGCATGACGTCGAAGCTGGTCTTCTCCTCGGCAGCAGCCTCGCCACCAGCAACGGGAGCAGCAGCGGAAACGCCAAACTCCTCCTCCAGGTCATGGACGAGCTCGGAGAGCTCGAGAGCGGTCAGGCCCTTGATACCTTCAAGAATCTCTTCCTTGGTCATTTCACAAACCTTTCAATCCGGGCGGCGCCTTTACGCCGCCTTGCAAAATTCAAAATACAAAACGCTTTCAGGCGGCTTTAGGCAGCCTGCTTTTCTGCGATAGCCTTGATGGCACGAGCCAGAGACTCGACCGGGCCGTTGCAGACACGGGCAAGGCCGGTAATCGGCGCCTGCATCGTGGAGAGCAGCATCGCGATGAGCT
>CASDTD010000043.1 GCA_949283445.1 uncultured Coriobacteriia bacterium
GCACCCGCGTCGACCCCATCGCCATAGAGCTCGTCGAAAACGGAGATGTCGTAAGCAGAGCTGTCGAAATCGTCGAGGTACTCATAGCCGGCACCATAATCGTATTCATACGACCCTCGTGAGTCGTAATCGTCGCTCGAACCGCCGAAATCGTCGAAAACCGCATCCATGCATGCCGTACACGAGCCCATAGCCATAATCGCAAGCGTCGCGACCACGACGATTGCAGAGACAAGGCAGCCCCTGCGCTTCTTGCGCTGGTGTTCCACCTGCGTGGCATTCATGACAGGGCGCGGGCCGCGAAACGCCGACGAATCAACACGCGCGCCCGGATCGGGTGCATCCTGCGCCGATGCGCCTCCCACCCACGTGGGGTCAGGGGCATCCCCGAACACCTGCGCACCGTCTTCTTCGCCGATGACGACCGTCTTGTGCCTGCCGAAACGGTAGCGTCCCGGCTGGATGAGCGGACTGGGGACCTGCGTCAGCGCATAAGGGTCGCGCGCGAGCATGGCCTAGTTCCCATCTGCATGCGGCACGACGGGCAGGCTGTCGGATTCGGCAGCCTTGTTGGCGGCGAGCATCTGGTCGAAGATACTCGACGTCTGGTTGAAATCGCTGGGCAGCACGATGGTAGATTGGCGCCCGTTGCGCGCGAACTTGTCCATCATGTCCGTCCATTGCGTGAACAGGAACAAGCGGTTGGCCTCTTCGTCGCTCACGCCGCTTTTCTTGATGACATCCAGGCTTTCCGCGATACCGTCGGCGATAGCCTTGCGCTGCGCGGCGATGCCGATGCCCGCCTGCTCCATGGCCTCGGCGTTGGCCTTGGCCTCGGTCACGACCTTGATGCGCTCGGCTTCGGCCAGTGCCTGCGCGGCGACCTGCTCGCGTTGCGCGGAATTGATCTTGTTCATGGACGTCTCGACGTCGATGGGCAGGCCGATGTTGGTGATAAGCGTGCTGACCAGGTTGAAGCCATAGCCCTGCATCATGGCGCTCACCGTGTCGTTGACCTCTTGGGCGATGGAGTCCTTCTTGGCGAACACCTCGTCAAGCGTGTAGTTGGGGATGGAGGAACGCAGCGCGTCGATGATATAGCTCTTCATCTGCGCGATGGGGTCTTGCAGCATGTAGTAGCTGCGGTACACGCCGCTGTCCGCCGGGTTGACGCCCCGGTCCTGGCTCACATGATACTGAGCGGCGATGTCCATCTGGACGGTCACGTTGTCTTCGGTCTTGGCGTTGATCTCGAAGCTCGACTGGCTCGTGCGCATGTTCACGCGTGCCGCGATGCGGTCGACGACAGGGATTTTCACGTGAAAACCGGGCCCGACAATCTTGTGGAATTTGCCCAGCCGCTCGATGATGACCATGTTCTGCTGCTGGACGACATAGGCGCCCAGGATAATGAAAGCAATGATGAGAATGAGCAGGATGATGAGTAAGATGAGCATGCCGGACCGCCTTTCGCGCAGTGGACTTCGCAGCCCCCATCATAGCAAGAGGGTGCGACGCGAAGAGGGACGTGCGTGAAATTGCCTCGTATATCGGCACATGTCACCAGAAGTTAACGCGAGGACAAAGTGCCGAGACCCGCCCGCGCCGCCTTACAGGTGCCGCATGATGCTGCGGAACTCCTCTTCGGAACTGCCCTTGACGGCGGCGATGACCGTCTCGCCCGCTTGCAGCACCGTGTCGCCGCTGACCATGACGAAATCCTCGTCACGCACGACGGCGATGAGCTGCATGGTGTTCGCGAAGGGGATATCCGCAACGCGCACGCCGCCCCTATGGCGCATATGTGAGGGGACTTTCGTCTCGACCATGACGATGTTGCCCTGGCGCAGGGAAAACACCATGCGCATATCGCCCACGATGGCCTCTTCTTCCACCATGCGCGCGATGATTTCCGTCGAGGAAACCGGCTCGATGCCCACCTCGCGGAAAATGCGGATGTTCTTGGGACTGTTCACGTTCGCGATGCAGCGGGGGACGTTGAACGCCGTCATGGCAATCTCGCAGGCGACGAGGTTCGTGTCGTCGTGCCCCATAAGCGCGACGAACAGATCAGCATCGTCAACGCCGGCGTCAAGCTGCACCGACGAATCCGTTCCGTCGCCTTCGACGATGAGCACCTGCGGCGGCAGCACCTCGGAAAGATGGTCGATGGTCTCGCGGTCTTCCTCGATGACGACGATGCGGTGGTTTTGCTCCAGCATCATGGAGATGAGGAACTCCGCCGTGGTACTTCCTCCGCTGATAACAATCAACATAGCTAGCTCCTTATGAAGCGCGAAAGCTCGCTGTATTTCTCGCGCGACACGCACACGATGGCGACGTCACCGTCGTGCAGCACGCTTTTCGAGGTCGGCAGGTACGTCTGGTCATCGTGCTCAATCGCGACGATGCGCGCATGATACTCCTCTTCGATGGCGCTGACGGGCATCGTGGCGTCGTCTTCGAACGAGAAGGCGAAGCGCGCGAGCTCGAAATCACCGAACGTGTCGATGTGATGGCCATGGCCGGACTGTATTTTCGAGAAGATCTCTTCGGCGACGAGCGTCGTGCCACAGGAAAAATCGATACCGAGCTGCGCATACGTCTTTTCACGCCGTGCCTCGTATAGACGGGTGATGACGTGGGGCACGTCGAAGATACGCCTTCCCACCTCGGCAGCCATCAGATTGGTGTTGTCGTTGCTGGTCACGGCGGCAAGCACGTCGCATTCCTCGACGCCGGCCTCGATAAGCACGTCTTCGTCAAAGGCAACGCCTTTCACGATGCGCCCATTGAAGTCGCGCCCCAGGTTCTTGAACGCGTCGGAAACCCTGTCGATGACCGAGACGTTGTGGCCGTCCTCGGACAACAGCGTGGCAAGGTGGCTGCCCACTCTTCCACACCCCACGACGATGATGTTCATCTCAGCAAAGACCTTCCGACGGCGGTTCACGTTACGCGCCCCATGGTAGCCCATTTACCGGGCAAAAGAAAAACGCCACATCGACGAAGCGACGTGGCGTTTCGGGCGTTTGAGTAAAACGAGCTACTTGGAGCTGCCAATCTTGCAGATCGTGGTGCCGCACTCGGGGCAGGTGCCCTTGGTCATCGGGCGACCATTCTTCGTGGTGACCTGCTTGGGATCCTGAATCTCCCTCTTTGCCTTGCACTTCATGCAATAGCCTTCCATGACTATCTCCTTTTTCTTCGTAAATCGAATCGTGCTTTCGGTGATGCCCGCGCAGTCTATTTGAGCAGGGGCGCAAGCTCACGAGTATGCAAGTATACTCAACCCCATCGAAAATGCTAGGAGTCAGCCATAGGCTACAACGATTAATAGAGTAAGCGGCACGTAAAACATGCCGCTTCTGCACGAAAACTCTACAGTCCGCCCATTTCATGACCGAGGAAAACGCGTTCTCCAGCTTCGAACCACGCACGTGGTGGCCGCCCGCAACTGGAATTGGAGAACCGTTCCAGAGCGGCTTCGGCCCCAGCGCAGCTCACGATCTTGCACGGCGGCACGGCACAGGCCGTCTTGAGCACCACGCCTTCCCTATCCAAGAATGCGACATCGATGACGCTTCGCATGCAAAAGGTATGAATGCTGCTGCAGGGCGCTAAAACGAGCACGCCATCATCGCCCAGCCACGACGGCACGCGGCCGATGAGCCCCCGAGCACGCTGCAAAAACGTGCAGGCGAACAACGGGCGAAAGTTACCGTGCTTGCCGGACGCGTTCATGTAACACCCCCCTTCCCCAAGACCCGCTCATAGCTCGCCGGGCGTGTATGGGTCGAATGCGAAAGCGTACTCATGCTTCAGGTACACGGGAATCTGCATGCCAAACAGAGCCGTCCCTCCCCGCGAGAGCGGCCAGGGTTTCATACGCAGGGAAAACCGATACACCTCCATGCTCGAAAAAGCGACGCCTGCATCTTCTCTACTCACCTCGACCGTCACCCCCTCACCCGCGAATTCAGCGTCAAGCGCGGCGCGCACTGCCTCGACACGCTCGTCTGCCGAATACAGGTCACGTGCAGGAGACGAGGCGATGGCGAGGGTTTTCTGCGGCGCGATATGGTCGAAACGCGCGCATTGCCCCATGTACACCAGGCAATCGACGACGACTACCATCACGGCGACGATGACGGGCAGCACGATGGCAAGCTCGACGGCCATCTGGCCGCGCTCTTTCGCGGGCGCGCTTCCTCCGCCGGCGGCCAACCGCATGCCTGCGCTCATTTTTCCCGCCTTCTTTTATGGCTGCCCGACAGCCCGCACACGGAACGCCGACGCGGGGCTTGTACAGGCGACGGCCACAGCGCGAACGGCACATCGGTCAACCCGAAACCGAACAGGGAAAACGGGAGCTCCATCACCGTGAGCGAACCACCACTCGGCGCATCTTCGCTGCCAACGGCAGACGACAGCTGATCGCAAAAGGCCTTCACGTCGCCCACGCTTGCGGCCCCATATGCATCTGCGCCGCGTTTCGCGGACAGCAACGCCTGAGCCGCCGTGCCGCCATCGCGCTCGAGAACATGCGATGTGTTCACGAGCACGGCCTTGTACGTGGATAAGTCGGGAGGCTCCAGCCCCGCAGACGTCAATGCACTGCTAAAGCCATCTGCAGCCCAGCTGGACAAGTCGTTTCCCACGAGCGGGATAGCGCCCAGGACCTCGTGAAATGCGCTCTCCAGAGCGTCCGCGCCACCGACGTAGGCTCTCAGCATGGAGCCCCAAGCGCCCAGCGCAACATGTAAGATGCTTGACCCCGGAACGCTTTCGGGCATGAGACCGCTTGCGATATCCGTGATGACATCGCCTTCGTCACCACTAGGGTCTGCCGCAAGCGTGGCACCGGAGATGGCGATGCGCGCGTCCAGCCCATCGTTTGCCTCGACGAACGGAAGCCGGCCTGAAAAGGCGCTTGGAGCATACACGATGCACACGCAGCCGTACCGTCCGGGTGGCTGTGGGTCATAACGCGTGCCCTTCAGCGATTCTGCTGCCTTCGTCAGGTCGTTTTCGATGTGCTCCTTGTGTTTTTCGAGCTCGGCATCGAGCTGCTGCAGCTCCTGGGCTGCCGCGCGGTAGTCATCGGCAGCCTCAACCACCTTGCGGTAATGGTATTCGAAACCGTTGCTTATAGACGTCGAGGCGCTGGGCACGCGGCCAAGCGTCAGCGCGCTGAACTTGCAGACGTCGCAGCGCTGCACGACACCTTGATCCTCGTCACGCACAGACGCCGTCCCCGCAGGAGTCTCTTCCTGATAACGGGGGCACCCCGCATAGCCGTGAATCGTGCGCACGTTGCCGTGTTGCGAGACAGGATAAACGCTTTCAGTATACAACTCGGTCTGCTTGACCTGCTGGTTGTTGCGGGCAAGCGGCACAAGGGAGGGCAGCTCCAGCCCCGTCGACGTATGCGCGACGCTTCCCTTCGCGACCTCGTCTTGAGCGTACTGGTAAAACCGCTTGCGCGCCACCGATTCAGAGACCAGCTCGGGCGAACCGGAATATGACGCCCCTGGCTCTGCTCTGTAGCGTGCGGCGTAATACGCCTGCGCCCGGCGCAGCGGCACTGAAAACGACCAGGCGTCTACCGTGGCGTAGACAGGATTTTCAGCACCGGAAAGCCCCGCAAGATGCGCCGCACGCTCCTGCATGTTCATGCCGCCTGACCCGCAATCCGAACGCCAAGCGCGCTCTTTCGCGCTGTCAAGACGTTCCTGCGCCCGTTGACGAGCCACGCTCTTTTCCTGAATATCCTCCTGCCGCGCCTCTATGTCAGCTGCCGCCTCTTCAACTTCACTGTCATCTGGCAGGCGCACGTCGACGCCGCTTAAGGGAAACGGCACTGCCGTCCCTGTGTATTCAACACCGCTTGCCGTGGCATTCGCCTGAATGCACGCTGACGCACGGGCCGCCGCCACGGCGGGAAGCGCCTTCTGGATCTGTTCGAGCCCCTTGACAGCAGACTTCGCCATCTTGTCCCTGAACTGCAGAATCTTCCCGCCCACTTGCGAAAGCTGCGCAGCAACACCGCCCCCGCCCGGAATAAAGGCGGCGACCGCCGACACGGCATAGACTGTCAGCCCCAGCATCGTGCACGAAAAAAGCAGCGCGTCGACAACCTGGCCCGCTGTCACGAACTCGGCGACGACGTTGTCGGCGGCAAGCGCCCCCGCATCGGCGACGTATTGAATCTGCCCCGATTGCGTCCCTGCTCTGTACCCGTGCATGCAGGCGAACAGAAGCGAGAGCACAAGCAATAACGCAATGGCTGCCGCAGGCGTCGTGAAACCACCGTCGGCTTTGGTGAATTGCACATGCACCCTCATTGCCACCGCTCCATCCATTCCTCGGGCCCAGCCTCAAGATTGCACGCCCAGTCAGGCTGCAAAGACGAATGTGCCTGGACAGACTGTCGTAGCGTCCCGTCAGAAGACACGGACTCAAATAGCCCGGCACTGACCCCGACCAGCGGAAGTGGGCGCACCGCATGGGTCAAAGTCACTGTCACGTCATTTGACAGCTCGCCTCCGTCAAATTCGAACGTCCACCCCTCGTCTCCTCCCACATGGAAGGCAGCAACGCGCGGGATGGCGCCAAGGCGCCTGAGCACATATGCCCGCGCGGCGGCCTCGCTTGCCGTCTGCGTTTCGAGCATACGGCAGCACTCTGCTGCGGCATGCTC
>CASDTD010000044.1 GCA_949283445.1 uncultured Coriobacteriia bacterium
GAGACAGGCAGGACGAGTAGCCTTTCCTGCATTCGCCGGGACGTGGCGCAGTCTGGTAGCGCGCCTGCTTTGGGAGCAGGATGTCGCAGGTTCGAATCCTGTCGTCCCGACCACATACGCGGGCGTAGTTCAATGGTAGAACCCCAGCCTTCCAAGCTGATGACGCGGGTTCGATTCCCGTCGCCCGCTCCAGAAACTTTCGCGAGCCCGGTACCGCTACGGCACCGGGCTCGCTGCGTGAAAATGCCGACGGGGGTCGAACCCGGTGCGCCGCGAGCGTTAAGCGGAGAGGCCGGTGGCCTCTTCGTAGCGAGCGTGGACGCGCGCGGTGAGCGCGCGGCCTCGCAATGGAAACGCGCGAGCGTTTGCCAGCGCAGCGCGCAAGGGCCCGCAGGGCCCGCAGCGAGGGCGCGGCGCCAGCCGCGCTGATTCCCTTACGCCCGCTCCAGAAACTGATGCGAGCCCGGTGCCGTCACGGCGCCGGGCTCGCTGCGTGTTCTGATGCCTTCAGCTTAAGAGCTCTCTTCAGAGCGATGCGGCCCATGTGGCGCACGCTTGCGCGTGTTGTTGCCAGCCCGTTAACTGGCGCGCGCTTTACGAGCCGGTAACAAACCGTTCTTATTCTGGTTACGATTCAAAACAAGCGTGCCGTGTTCCCGTGCGGATTTGTGCTGGGCGAGGAGCACGCCCCCATGCGGATGTCTATGAGAGGAGAGCTGCATGAGCTACACGCAGAAGGTTACCGAGGAGCTGCGTTCTCGTTACGCGGACCAGCCGGAGTTCATCCAGGCTGCCGATGAGGTCCTGACGAGCCTCGAGCCGGTGTTCGAGCGCCATCCCGAGTACGAGCAGGTTGCGCTTCTCGAGCGTCTGACCGAGCCCGAGCGCACGGTTATGTTCCGTGTTCCGTGGACCGACGACCAGGGCAACGTTCACGTCAATCGCGGCTATCGCGTCGAGTTCAACAGCGCGATCGGTCCCTACAAGGGCGGCCTGCGTTTCCATCCCACGGTCAACCTGTCGATCCTGAAGTTCCTCGGCTTCGAGCAGGTCTTTAAGAACTCGCTTACGGGTCTGCCTATCGGCGGCGGCAAGGGCGGCTCCGACTTCGACCCCAAGGGCAAGTCCGACGCCGAGGTCATGCGCTTCTGCCAGTCCTTTATGACCGAGCTGTACCGTCACATCGGTGCCGACATCGACGTTCCGGCCGGCGATATCGGCGTGGGCGGCCGCGAGATCGGTTACCTGTTCGGCCAGTACAAGCGCATCACGCGCCGCTATGAGGGCGTTCTCACGGGCAAGGGCCTTACCTTCGGCGGTTCGCTCGCACGTACCGAGGCCACGGGATACGGCCTTGTGTACTTTGTCGAGGAGCTGCTTGCCCAGCGCGGCGAGACCCTCGAGGGCAAGCGCGTCGACATCTCCGGCGCCGGCAACGTTGCCATTTACGCCGCCGAAAAGTGCATGCAGCTCGGCGCGATCGTTCAGACCATGAGCGACTCCACCGGCTGGATCTACGAAAAGGACGGCATCGATCTCGACGCCATCAAGGAGCTCAAGGAGGTCCGTCGCGGCCGTCTTTCCGAGTACGCCGAGACGCATCCAAGCTGCGAGTACCACAGCGGCCGCGGCGTGTGGAGCGTGCCGTGCGACATCGCGCTTCCGTGCGCGACGCAGAACGAGCTCATCCGCTCCGACGCCGAGGGCCTCGTGCACGCCGGTTGCAAGGTCGTTGCCGAGGGTGCCAACATGCCCACTACGCTCGACGCTACCGAGTACCTGCAGGCCAACGGCGTTGCCTTCTGCCCGGGCAAGGCTTCCAACGCGGGCGGCGTTGCCGTGTCCGCTCTCGAGATGTCGCAGAACTCCGAGCGTCTCTCCTGGACGTTCGAGGACGTCGACAACCGTCTCAAGGGCATCATGAAGAACATCTACCACATGGCTGCCGACGCTGCCGCCGAGTACGGCCACGAGGGCAACCTCGTCATGGGCGCCAACATCGCCGGCTTCAAGAAGGTCGCCGATGCCATGATGGCCCAGGGCATCGTCTAAAGCGAAGCCTCGCATAACAGAGCGTAAGCGCTGAGGGCGTCGGGTCTTTGACCCGGCGCCCTCTCTTTCAAGAAAACCTGACCAAAGTGCTCAAAAAATCAAATAGTAAGTCGTTTGAGACGGCTCTTTTGTAGTGGGACGCATAACGATATATGCAAATCCTGGGGCAACGTGAACAAAGGTATGTGCAAACATGCGATTGATCTCAAAAAAGACTGATTATTTGATTATTTGAGCACTTTGCCGAGATCGAGGCCATCCTGCAGACGTTTGACGCCATTCGATCAGATCGGCTTCAGCCCATAGAATGTCCGCAGCCCGTTTAGAAGTTCAATCTGCTTGACGGCGCTGCCTTTGGTTCTGTTCTGGTAACGCTTGCCAGACCTGCGGTATATGAGGCGCGCTATAGCCTCGAGTGCTTCGATGTTCTTCAGCTGCTCGGAATTAAGTGCCACGACTTGGATGTCCATTGCGGCAAGTCCCGCGTTCCTTTTCTCGTCATGGATGCGTGCCCCATACTGATCGTGATAGCCGCCGTTGTATTCCAGAGCGATTCGCGCGGTGGGAATGTATGCGTCGCAAACGGCGTAGGGCATGCTGGAAGCGGCGCGCGCGTTTTGCGAAAAATCGACGCGGCAGTTTAGGTGCATGTCGCGTACGTTGAAACCGCCATATGCATGTGGGGCGTGGAACATTGCTGCCGCTATCGATTCCATGGGTGACCGCGCGTTTTCCAGCGCAATGCCCAGTGCTTTTCTGCATTGCCGCGTCCCGCTGATACCAGTCGCTTTCGTATAAAGCTTCAGGTGCTTGAGCGAGAGCACGGGCTCTGCCTCATGGTACGACAAGCCTTCTGAACACTTGGCTGTATCGAAACGGGGGCTCATGGAAAATGAGCCGCAGAGTTCTTGGACGAGGGCTATTTCATGCGCCATGTTGCACGAGCATGCCGCCTGCACGGCAATGAGCGCGGGAGAGGCTGCGTATATGTTTCCGGAAATCAGTCGGAGGGTTCCTTGTGGCGTGCGCGCTAAGACAACGTGGCAATTCACGGAGCTTGTTTTACGAATGTTATGCCTGCGCGAAGTCAGCAGATCGATGGGAGAGTCGGCGAGCGCTGACGCTTGATCTGCGTCCAGACAGCCGAGGCGGACGAGCTCGGCTTCGTCGATGTTTCGGGCGTTGGGAATGCAGCGTTCGAGGGCCTGGCGCTCCTCGGCAGGCGAGACCTCGCGCCAGGGGAGCATGCCATAACGCACCCGCGCGCTGCGCAGGGCGCGAAGGGCCGTTGCGTGGGATACCACTATGGTGGGGGCGGGTACGCTACTGTCCATAGACAGAAGGTAAACCACCCGCGCCCGTCCATCAATATCAAAGGTTCGATGTGGGCAATCGCCCCGGTCATACAGGAAGGCGTGTGCGCAAGCTGTGGAGACGCGTTGCCGCTCCTGCGATTGCGGAGGAGCCCGCGCGCCGTCCTCGATTAAGCGGTGCGGCGGCTACAGCGCTTCTTCGGGGGCCGTGCCGTGGGAGTGGCGCGTGAGGCGCGCGATGTGGGCGATAAGCGGAACGTGCGCGTTGACGAGGTTGACCAAGCGCCCGACTAGCAGCGCCGACACTACCGTTCCAGCGCCCAGCCCACGAATACCCTGGAAGAACACGATAGACAGCGCCAGCGCTATACAGACAAGCGACGTGTCGAAGGCGACCTTGCACGTGCCGAACGGCTTGCGCGTGACGGCGGTTATGGCGCGCACCGCACCTTCGCCCGGGACGACGATGACGTTCGGCGCCACCTCGATCGCAATGCCGAGCGCAAGCACCGCGCAGCCTGCGAGCAGCGCGGCGACCTGTACGGCGAGTCCGGTCGGCTCGAACCCGGCGAGCAGGTTCATGCTCACGTCGATAAGCGCGCTGAACACGAGGTTCACAACAATCTGCAACAACTGTACCGGCTGGAAGTCGCGTCGGAGCAGCGCGATCTGACCGGCGATAAACACCAGGTTCATAGCGAAGGTGAACTCGCCCAGGGTAGGGGCAAAGGCAAGGTCGAGCACGTACGCGACGCTCGTAATGGGCGAGGTGCCCAGCGCTGCCTTGGTGATAAGCGCGATGCCGAACGAATTGACGGCAACGCCGAGTGCGAACCACGCGTAACGTCGCGCAAGCTTTTCT
>CASDTD010000045.1 GCA_949283445.1 uncultured Coriobacteriia bacterium
CTTGTCAACCAGGAGACATCCCGTCCTGTCCAAGCAGGCGGCTTCGCGAATGAGGGGCAATGGCAGAAGAAGGGTCCATAATCGGCGGGAGATACCGCATCCTCGCCCAGATCGGCGAAGGCGGCATGTCCCGCGTCTATCTCGCCTTAGACACCGTACTGAACAAGCAGTGGGCGGCAAAGGAAATCAAGCACGTCGAAGACGCGACACAGCGCGAGCTCATCATCCAATCGCTCGTGACCGAATCGAACATGATCAAGCGCTTCGACCACCCGGCCATTCCCCGTATCGTCGACATCGTCGACAACGACGGCACGCTCTACGTCATCATGGACTACGTCGAGGGACGCACACTTGACGAAATACTCAAGCGCGAGGGGCCCCAAGCCGAAGACGACGTCGTGGACTGGGGCGTGCAGCTGTGCGACGTCCTCGACTACCTGCACAACCGCACGCCTCCCGTCGTCTACCGCGACATGAAACCCAGCAACGTCATGCTCAAGCCCAACGGTCTCGTGCAGCTCATCGACTTCGGCATCGCGCGCGAATACCGCGACGAAGGCGCCGTCACTGCAGCGATCGGCGACACGGTGCAGCTGGGAACGCCGGGTTTCGCGCCTCCGGAACAATACGGCGGCAGCGGGCAGACCGACGCGCGCTCGGACATCTACGCTTTAGGCGCGACGATGTACTTTCTTCTGACGGGCAACAACCCCGCAGAACCGCCCTACACCATCCTGCCTGTGCGCCAGGTCGTGCCCGACATCTCTCCCGGCCTGGAGCGCATCATCGCCAAAGCGACGCAACAAGACCCTGCCGACCGTTTTTCCAGCTGCGCCGAGATGGCTTACGAGCTCGAACACTACCACGAAGCCGATGGCGCGCACCGCCTTCAGCTCAAACGCAAGTGGCATCTGTTCTTGGGCACCTGCATCGCCGCCGCGTGCTTTCTCGTGCTTGGCGTGAGCGGCACCGTCTTGCAGCAGGCCACGTTGTCCTCGGACTTCGACCACTGGATGACCGTGGGCAAACAGTCCTCCGACGAGACCGAAGCGGCCAAGGCCTATGCCCAGGCAGCCCAGATACGCCCCGGCAGCACCGAACCGTATATGGGCATGGCGGAGCTCTTCCGTACCGACCAGGCGTTCACGAGCAACGAGGAATACCTCATGCGCCAGTCCCTCCTGCCCCAGCTGGGCGCCTTCAAGCACGACGCGGCGTGGGCGGACATGTGCTTCACCATCGGCAAGCTCTACTGGTACAACTATCAGGTGGCCGAAGACGGGCAAAACGAGACTGCCTACGAGTCGGGCAGGTCGGAGCGCATCAGAGCGGCAAGCCAGTGGATGCGCGACGCCGCTTCCGTTGAAGGTTACGCAAACCACGAGCTCGCGCAGGCGTATGCCGATATCGCGGACTTCAACACCGACATCGTCCCCCTCATCAACGAGGGCTCCGATGCGGGACAGTACGCACCGTACTTCGAGAGACTCGACTACCTCGTGGGCGCGGTCGGCTCCGAAAACAACGATGTCATCAAGCTCGAGGCGGCAAACCTCGCGCTCGACGCGCTGACGACGTACCCGCGCAAGTTCCGGGCAGACGGCATCTCCCAAGATCGGCTGCTCGCTCTCGCCGACAAGGCGGTCGCCCTGGGGGTAGGCGTGCAACCAACCACGGCGCGTCTCGACGGCGAACAGCAGCGGGTAAAGAAACAGGCGCAATCGACGCGGGAGGCAATCGCGAACGCGTTCGTCGACATCGAGGGGAGCCGCGCATGAGTGCCGCAGCGTTCGGCTTGACGGCCATCATCTGCTATTCGCTGGCTGCGGTCTGCGTCGCCATCGCGGTCATCTTGTTCTTCGTCCTGCACATCCGCGACGTGTGCGACGACCTGACGGGACGCACCGCGCAACGCGCCATAGCGCAGCTGCGAAGCGGCAGCTCGAATCGTTCCAAGTTCTTCGGCGGAGAAGAGCGTGGGGCAGCTGCGAAAAATGCCGGCAAGCGCCGCTCGAGCCTGCAGAAAGACTCCAGCGGCAGCCTGAAACTCAGGCATTTCTCCAACGAGGACAACATACCCACGGCGCACATGGACGAAGACGCCGCGGCCACCACCATGCTCGGCGCGCAGGCAGATGAGGCCGATGCGATGCCCACTACTATGCTCGGCGCAGCAGACGGCACCGTCGAGGCGCCGTGCAGCGAAGACGATATGGCCACGACGATGCTTTCCGCAAGCGGTGCAGACCCCGAGGACAGCCTCTCGACGACGATGCTTTCCGCACCAGGCGGCAAAGGAGGCGCACGATGAGGCCACCACGCGTAAATGACAAGATCACGACGGGCGTCAGCGCAATCGTCGCGGTCTCGCTTGTCGCCAGCATGACCTTTCCGCTCACGTCGACCGCCTATGCAGACGCCGCCAGCAGCTCGGACCGCACAGCGCCCTCGAACACATCAGATGAGCCTGCCAAGGCGATAGAGGGACAACTCTCCTTCGTCGAGCAGACCGTCTACATCCCCTACGGCGTCAATATCGACGAATGGCTCGCCAGGGCAGATGTCAAGATCCTGCAAGACGAAAGCGGCCAGCTGTTCAGCGCGAAAGAGCTGTCCTCCCTTTTCGAGAAAACGACGCCACCGCTCAGATACACGGGGCAAAGCTACCCTGCAGCCGACTTGGAAACGCCGCAAAGCATATCGGGGCTGCTGCAGTGGGGCACGCTTGCCGCAGGCGCCCCAGACATCGAGCTGCCTGATCTGGCGACGCTGGATCTTCAGATGACCCAGCTCGCAAATGAAGGCGCGAGCCTCCCTCTTGCCCCCGACATCGTCTGCACCCGGCTGCTGGCTATCACAGATGACAAGGGGGATGCCTCATGGCGCCTTGCTGGCTCGGCTGCCGAGGGAACCCGCAAGCTGTGGGTGAATGCAAACGACGCCGTGCAAGATGACGGCGTGAGCATCGCGGCATCGCAAAACAGCGAGCTGAAGGCCACTGTCTCCCTCTTTGCATCTCTCGATGCGCAAGGGGCATTCTCCAATACAGAACCTGTCAAAGTGCGTGACGCGGGGTGCGTGTTCGTCAAGCTCCCCTGCGACGTGACGACTGTCGACAAGAACACGGGCAGGGAAACAACCCTGTGCAAGGGGCAGGTGGTACGGCTTCCCGTCGTATCCGACAAAACTTCCCCGGAAATCGGCGCTATAACCGTCAGCGGCGCCGACGGCACGCCGCTCGACCTTGCAAGCATGTGGACCGACGGCAACCGCCTGTCCGTGGGCAGCACTGGCATCACCATCACAGCACCCATAACCGACGGAGCCGAAGACGGGCAAGCGGAGCCTTCGGGCATCGCAACGGTGCAGTTGCGCGTCGGCAAAGGTCAAAACGCCCCGCATTTCGACGCGACATCATTCGAAGACGGCGTCGCGCGCTTTGCCCTCGACATCGACACGCTTGGAGCAGAAGGCGTCTACGAACTTTCCCAGATGGCCATCGAGACAAGCGACGCCGCCGGAAACATCAGCTCCAAGACGCTCGCCCAGGCAAGCCCCCTGGCCGAAGCTGGCATCAAATTCGTGGAACTCATCGACGAGCAGGCGGCGGACAACAAGCCGCAGGCTAGCATCGCTGCCACGTCGGTTGCAGGCGAAGACGACGGCGTGCAGTACGTGACCAGCGCGGGCGGGACGCATGTGACCTTCCGCGTCCTCGACAAGCGCCTGTCGGATTTGCTGGCCAAGGAAAGCTGGCTTTCCAGCGAGCCTTTGAGCTACACGGTAAACGACGGCGAGAAGGTCCTCATCGATCCGAGCACGCTGCAGGTACTGGGAAGCGAGTCGAATCTCTACCAGAGCACGCAGGCACTCGACCTCGTCGAGGAAGGACGCTATAAGATCGAATTCGACTACACGGGCGCCGCGCGCTATTTTATCGGCATCCCCATCGGCAGCTTCAAAGATTCGGCATCGGCAGACATCGTCGTCGACCGTACCGCCCCACAGGTGAAAAGCGTCGAGCTGTCAAACGGCTATGACGAAGATGCAGAGCTCGCCCGTTCGCTCGAGCAGCTTGGCGGCGCCAATGCGCTCATAGGCGCCGAACGCACCATCGACGTGCGCATCGACGACCTCCCCGGCTCTTCTGCCCCTGCAGGAGCAGAGACCTCCGGACTCTCGAGCGCGCGCATCGAGTGGGTGCGTCACGACCGTCTCGACGCAACTGACACCGGAAAGACGGAAAAGCGCGACGCCACGTCATCGGAGCTCAAAGACGAGGTGCTCCACATCAATCTGGACGAGCAGGGCATCTACCGTCTTTCGGACATCAACCTCGTCTTGCACGACAGTGCCGGCAACGAGCGCACCGTCAACTTGGCCGAGCACCTTTCCACCCTGCCCGAAGAACAGCGCGCCTACTGGGATTTCTCGACAATCATCGTCGACGAAAACGACCAGGCGAAAACCGGTCTGTCCGTCTCTTCAGCAACCGATGCGAAAGACCGCGCGGGAACGACGGTCTACGGCAAAGACGTGAACGTGACGGCCTGGATCGCGAACGACCCGCTCGCCTTCGTCTACGCGAAAACCGACGCGTTCAAGCGCAACATCGGCGTCTCCTTGAAGCCGGATGGTGTTAACACGCCTGCAGGAGAGCTGACCTTCGGTGAGATGACCTACGACGACGCGACAGGGCGCTGGGACCTTCCCCTCGGGTTGCCGAAAGACGCGCAGGGCGCCGTCCTCAACGGGCGCTACGAGCTCTCGTTTGCCTATCGAGACGTCGAGCCCGCAACGCAGGACTTCATCGTCGACTCGCACGCGCCGCAGCTGACCGACGTCCGGCTGGAAGGTAGTGTAGACGAAAACGCCGACATCGCGCATCTCGGGTCGAGAAGCGTGCTCGTCGGAACAGAGCGCTCTATACGCGTGCGCGTGCAGGACCTCCTGGACGCCACGGACTCGTCCGGGAAGCGCGATCAGGAACACACGTCCGGCGTGAAGGCGGAACAGACGGGAACGGATGGCAGACCCCAAGGAGACGCGGTCGTCACGCTCAGCCTTTCCCGCACACCTTCTCTCAACCCCAGCGACACGCCCGAGAAGCTTTCCGACCGCATCATGTCGGTTGGAGAAGACGGCTGGACGACTATCGAGTTCGACGAGGCCGGCGTATACGACCTGAACGACATCGTGTTCACCGTCGAAGACAATGCGGGCAACACGGCACAGATTTCGCTGCGCGACTACATCGCGGCACTTCCGGCTGAGGAACGAGCCGCCTGGAACTTCGATGCCATACTCGTGGATTCCGAGCAAAGCGCGTCCGAACGTTCCGTCAGCCTCACGGTTCAAGACGCCCCGGGTACCCCCGAAAGCGAAGATGCGGAAGGCTACTACCACCGAGGCACCGTCGACGTCGAAGTGTCTGTGCAAGACAGATGGTTCGAAGCGTACCGCGCGATTGCCAGCCGCCAGGAAGGCTTCTTCACCATCAGCTGCATCACGGACGAGGGCACGGCGCTGGATGCCGAACAGCTGCCCGCCTTGAGCCCTGCCGACTTTACTTACGATGCGTCACGCGATGCATGGACGGCAACGCTCAGAATCCGCTCTGCAGGTGCAGACCGCCCCGAAGAGGGGTCGTACGAGGTGAAAATCGATTACCAGGGCATCAGCGGAAGCTCCGCGCAGACGCAAGCGGCCATGACGTTCGGCATCGACTACACGGCACCCGAATTCGGCGAGCTCGCGCTTTCCAAAACGTCGCCGCAGCGTTGGGGCTGGCTGTTCCCGCATGACGAGGAGACGTTGAGCGTCGAAGTGGCCGACAACTTCGCCGGTATCGAGCCCGCCGGTGCCGGCACGCTGCGCACGAAAGACGGTCAAAGTCACACGACCGACCTTGATAACGGAAAGCTCTCGTTCACGTTCGACGACGACGCCGAACGTCTGAACTTCGACCAAGCGCGCATAACGGTGAAAGACCGTGCGGGCAACACGAGAGCCCTGGCAGACATCAAGACGTACGCCCACGGCAACATCCCCACGAACGCCGATGCCTTTTCCGTGGACGTGCACGCACCACGCATCGACATTGCCTACGACAACGACGACGTGCGCAACGGCCGCTACTACAACGCGGCGCGGACAGCCACCATCACCGTCACGGAAGCCAATTTCGACCTGCTCAAAGCCCATGACCCCAAACGCGTCATCGCGAAAGCGAGCTGCGACGGCATCGAAGACGAACTGCGCGCAGAGGATTTCGAGAACCCGAGTAAAGACGGCGTGACCTGGGTTTGCAGCTACACGTTCGAACGTGATGGCGACTGCACGCTCGACGCCTCGTTTTCCGACCCGGCAGGCCGGCCCTCAAACGTCGTCCACGACGAGTTCACCATCGACACCACCGCACCGGTCCTGCTGGTGACCTTCGACAACAACGAAGTTCAAAACGGCATGTACTACAAAGAACGCAGGACGGCATCGATCGAAGTCAGCGAGAGGAATTTCGACACAGACCTGACCTCGATCGAGACGACGGCTGCAAACGGGAACGTGCCAGCTCCAACGGGCTGGAAAAGCGACGGGCGCAATGGGCACGTGAATTCTGTGCACTTCGGAGACGAGACCCATTACACGCTGCGTGTAAGCGTCACCGACTTGGCGGGAAACGAGGCAGACGTCTTCGAGGAACCCGAGTTCGTCATCGACCTGACCGCCCCTCAGGTAGCCATCGACGACGTTTCGAACAACACCGCCTACGCGGGAACCGTCGCACCGAGCATCGACTATTCGGATCTGAACTTCGACCCGCTGGCCACGACTTACGAACTCGAAGGCGCGCGCCAGGGCATGGCGTTCATGGGCCAGCCGCATGAGACGCAAAACGAGACGAGCAAGCATGTCCAGTTCGCCGATTTCGAACGCAGCATCGAGTTCGACGACGTCTACACGCTCACGGCGAAAGTGACCGACTTGGCGGGAAACGAGTCAACCGACACCGTGCGTTTTTCCGTCAACCGCTTCGGAAGCAATTACATACTCGTCGGCGCATCGAGAAACACGCCGGGAAGCTATCTTGACGAGGCGCGCGACCTGCAAATCGCCGAAATCAACGTGAGCGGCCTGCAGACGGGAAAGACCCACGCCGAACTCGTGCACGACTCGCGCACCGTCCGGCTTTCCCCCGAAGAGGACTACACAGCCAAAGCCGGCACGGCGCAAGGCTGGAGCGAGACGCTCTACACCTTCCCCGCACGGCTGTTCGACGCCGATGGCTACTATCGCGTGCTGCTCACCTCGCGCGACAGGGCAGGCAATCTCTCGCAGAACACGATGCCCGCAAAGGACGAGAAGCGCGAGGGAACGGCCGAGGTGAATTTCGCCATCGACACGACGAGCCCGAGTTCGTCTGTCATCGGCATCGAGCCAGGCGGGGTGTATCTGCAACCCGAGATGCAAGTGGAGATCGACAGCCACGACAATCTTGCGGTGGAAAAGGCGCGCCTGCTCGTCGATGGCACCGAAGTCGCCAGCTGGAGCGGAGCGCAAGACGGTTCCGTCAGCGCGCAGCACACGCTCGTCGCCGACGGAACGCCCCACACGATATCTCTGGAGACGACCGACCGCGCCGGAAACACCCGTAC
>CASDTD010000046.1 GCA_949283445.1 uncultured Coriobacteriia bacterium
ATCTCCTTGAGGACCTGGTTGACAGCGTCGCACAGAGCCTGGTTGTCGAGGTTGAAGATGATGCCGTACTGCTCGCCGGTCGGGATGACCTCGAGCACCTTGCAGTCATCATATTCGCCGGAAACGTGGTTTTCCGCCACCGGATCGTCATAGACGACGGCGTCGACCGTGCCAGCGCGCAGGGCGGCCAGCGCGTCGGGGGTCTCCTGGAACGGCGTGTAGTCGGCGTTGGGCAGGTTCTCCTTGACCCAAGCCTCACCCGAAGAACCGGACTGAGCGGCGACCTTCATGCCGTCGAGGTCTTCCTTGGCCTTGAAGTCGGAGTCTGCCAAGACGACCATAGCGAGGTTGGAATCATAGTACGGATCGCTGAACAGCACCTGCTCGGCGCGCTCGTCGTCGATGGTGATGGAGCTGATGGAGCAATCGAACTGCGTGCCGCCGGCAACGCCCGTCACGAGCGTGTCGAACGCCTGCTGCTGCACGTCGGCCTGCAAGCTGAGACGATTGGCGATCTCATCGATCAAGGCGATGTCGAAGCCCGTGATTTCGCCGTCCTCCATGTACTCCATGGGCTTGTAGTCAGGGCTCGTGGAAACCGTGAGCGTGCCTTCCTTGACAAGCTTGTAGTCGCCCGAAGCCTGATCGCCGTTACCCGAGCCACCACAGGCGGTGAGCGCCAGGCAGCCAACGGCCAGAACAGCCGCGCAGCCAAGGACCAAGACCTTGGTCAGCTTCTTCTTAAGCATCTTTCCTCCCTTTTTGCAGTCCCCTGCCCCTATGCAGAAAACCCAAATGTATAAAACATGTCAAATATACAGCATTTCTGAAAATCTTACGACTAGCCGAACCACTTTTCGTTCAGCTCGTCCATCGTGCCGTCTTCTTCCATATCGGCAAGCGCCTGGTTGATGGCCTCAGTCAGCGCGGCGTTGTCCTTGTTGACGGCGATACCGTACTGCTCGCCGGTCGCAATCTCTTCCAGAACTTTGTAGGCGTCCGGATTGTTCTTGGCGTAATTGGCGGCCACCGGCGCATCGAGCACGACGGCCTCGACTTTGCCGGCGGAAAGCGCGGCGAAGGCATCCGTCGGGCCCGTGAACGGGGTTATCTCGGAATCCGCGAGATTTTCCTTGGACCACTCCTCGCCCGTGGAGCCGGACTGCACACCCACGGCTTTGCCGGCAAACGCGTCTTTGTCGGCGTATTTCGAATCTGCCGTCACCACGATGGCGAGATTGGAATCGTAGTACGGCGTCGAGAAATCGACCTGCTCGGCACGCTCGTCGTTGATGGTGATAGAGCTCACGGCAACGTCCATGGAGGCGCCGCCGGAAACCTGCGTGATGAGCGAGTCGAAGTTCTGCGGCGAGAGGAAGTTCATCTCCAGCCCCAGACGGTCGCACACCTCTTTCATCATGTCCACGCCGAAGCCGGCGGGCTTGCCGTCTTCCAGATATTCCATAGGCGGGTAGTCCAGATCGGACCCGATGGTGAGCTTGCCGCTCTCGACCAGCGTGTAGTCGCCGGAAGCCTGCTGCCCATCGCCTGAACCGCCGCACGCGGCAAGTGCCAGACACCCGACGGCCAAGACGGCCGCGCAGGCGCAGGCCGCAACCTTGGCAAGCGTTTTCTTCAACATCTCGTTTCTCCTCAGTCTTGTATCTCGTCCGCATCTCTGCAGATGTCGTGCAGAATTTCATTCATTATGCATATTTTTAATAATTTATACAGTATTTTCGAATAATTAATCCTACAGACGGCATTATTCGGAATATCTGGTGAGAAACGCCCTCGTGCGCTCATGCTGCGGATGGTCGATGACCTGCTCGGGCGCGCCTTCTTCCACGATGACGCCCTTGTCCATGAAGATGATGCGGTCGGACACGTCGCGCGCGAAAGTCATCTCGTGCGTGACGATGACCATGGTCATGTGCTCTTCGGCCAGCTCGCGGATGATCTTGAGCACGTCTTGCGTGAGCTCGGGGTCCAGCGCGGAGGTGGGCTCGTCGAAGAAGAGGATTTCCGGGTCCATGCACAGCGCGCGGGCGATGGCGACGCGCTGCTGCTGGCCGCCGGAAAGCTCGCAGGGAACCATG
>CASDTD010000047.1 GCA_949283445.1 uncultured Coriobacteriia bacterium
CCGCGGTCAAGCAAGTCTTGGTGCAATCTCTTATGCAGCTCGTCGATGCCGATGTCGATGAACACGACGTGCCCCAGCCCTTTGAGGTTTTCCATGCCCTGCTCGCTGTACACGGCAGAACCCCCCGTGGCGATAATGTGATGCTCGCACTGCAGGCCGGCGAGCAGCTCGTTTTCAGCTGCGATGAAACCGTCGACTCCACGTTGCTCGATGAGCTCGGACAAGAGCATCTCCTGCCCTTCCTGCAGCAGCAGGTCCGTGTCCACGAAGCGCATGCCCAGCTTCTTGGCCAAGACGACGCCGAGCGTGCTCTTGCCCGCTCCGGGCATGCCTATGAGGGTTATGTTGTCGCGCGTGAGCTCATGTCGCTGCATTGTCGGCAGGCTCCTATCTTCCGTGCACTGTTTCCCTTCATTCTATCTGCTTTGGAAGTGCTGGCAACGTCCCAGGCTGCCCAAAGGCGGTCTCGTCGTCCGGTCTTCTCGAGACATGTTCTTTGCACCGTTATAATCTGTCATATGGAAACCAGAAACCTCATAGCGCGCCGCCTTCCGACGATGCTTCCGTACCTGCTCTTTCTCGTGGCGCTCATCGCTCTCGTGCAGCGCTCGCTCCTCGGCTTCTCATGGGTAGACGAGAGCTTCTATCTCGCGCTTGCCGACCGCCTGCACGACGGCGCTGCCCCCTTCCTCGACGAATGGCACCCTGCGCAGGTCTACGCCCCGCTGCTGCTGCCCCTCTACGACCTATATCTGAACATGACGGGCTCAACCGACGGCATCCTGCTGTTCTTCCGCCTCGTGCACGTGCTGCTCTCCTTCATCGTCGCGCTGTTCGTCTACCGCGTGCTCGCAAGAGACTTCGGCCGCTTTGCTGCCTGCGCGATCGCCCTGTGCTATCTGTTCTACGTGCGCGCCAACATCCTCGGCTTCTCCTATTACAGCCTCTGCACGACGTTTTTCCTGTTGGGGCTCACGTGCGCCTGGGTTGCCTTTCGCCGCCTGCGCGACCGCGAAGACGAGGGCCGCCCCGGCGCAGTCCGTGTGCTCGCACCCCTGTTTGCAGGCATGTTTCTCGCACTTGCCATCGTCTGCAACCCCTATGTCATCGTCATCTTCTTCCTTGCCTGCGCTGCCGGGCTCGTCTATGCCCTGTGCAGACATCGGCCAGTGCTTTTCGTTCCCTTTGCCTGGGCCATCACCGGTGCGTTCATCGTGGCGGCCTGTTATCTCTGCTTCGTTTTCGCGCGCATCTCGCCTGCTGACGTCATGGCAAACCTCGGCAACGTGCTCGGCAGCCACGACGAGAACCTGACCTTGGCGCAGCGCATCCCCAACTACCTCATGCACTTGCCCGTGACGCGCATCGGGTTCCTAGGTACCTGCGTGCTCATCGCCGTCCTCGTCATCTGGCGCGCCCGTCGCAAGCCGCTGACGCTGCGCGCCCGGAGCGCGTTTTTCGCTGTCGACGTCCTACTGCTGCTCTACAGCGGCATCGTCTGCTTTTTCACCGCCACGCACCCCAACGCCGTATTCATCGCCTTCGTGGAATTCGCCGTCCCCTGCTACCTGCTGGCAGGCGACCTGCGTCCGTCCAAGCACCCGGAGCTGTTCTTGTTCTGGCTGCCGGGCATCTTGCTTTCACTGGTCTGGCAATTTTCCAGCAACACGCAAATCTGCGGCATCATCATTGGGTTTTCCATCGCGTCCTACGGCGCCATCATCACCGTGCTCAGCGTGTTCAGGCGTGCCGAAGCGCCCCAAGCGCAGGATGGCGCGACCGACGAGGCTTACGGCCGGGCGCTTCTCGAAGCACGTCAGGCAAACGTTTTACATGGCGTCGCTGTCGCACTCGTCGTGCTCCTCGTCGCCGCGACGGCATACGTGCGCCTTTCGAGCGTCTACAGCGACTGCGCATTCGCCGATATGACCGCCGAAATCCAACACGGTCCGGCTGCGGGGCTGTTCACCAGCGAACAACATGCCGCAGAATACGAAGGCGTGCGCGACCTCATCGCCCACATCGACGACGAGCGCGGCGTCTGGATCGTGCCCATGGCCCCTTGGGCGTATCTGGAAACGCCCGGCCCCTGCGTCGCTCCTTCCGCCTGGAACACGTTCGTCAATGCGCAAGACTGGGAGACGTACTACGGCACGCAAGGTCATGCCGAGCCGGCGTGGATTGTGGTGACAAAGCGGGATACGGGCGAGGCCGTCAACATCATCGCCGGACGCGAGAAGCGCTTCCCCGCACTGGAGATGTACTACGACTATGACAGCAAGCTCGACGCGACACTCGAGGCAAGCGACGAATACAAACCGCTGTACGCTAACGAAAGCGGCACGCTCTACAAGCGCGTCGAGTTCAGCACGATCGGGCAAGGCTGACAGCGCAACGTGACAATCCTTGCAAAACCATGAGATGCGCGCCAAACGGGTGAAACGACGTCTCAATTTCACATTTTCACGCGCAGAGAGGTGAGCCAGCGACACTTCGTCCCCGTTTTCCGCCCACAAATGTCGCCAGCTCACCCGTTTGCGAAACAGGGCAGCCTATTCTGTCGGGAAACCACCCGCCTCCTGCCCAGGCATCCCCTCGGCACTTCCTCGCACGCACTCACACCCCACGTACAAAGCGCACGTACGAAAAAAGCCCCCGCTGAAAAGCGAGGGCTTTGCACATGCAAGATATGCTCGCAGTAAAGCTTAGCGCTTGGAGAACTGCGGACGCTTGCGGGCCTTCTTGAGGCCGTACTTCTTGCGCTCGACCATACGGGCGTCACGCGTCAGGTAACCGGCCTTCTTGAGGTCGGCGCGGTAGTCGCCAGCGTTGAGCAGGGCGCGGGCGATGCCGTGGCGCAGAGCGCCGGCCTGACCGGAGATGCCACCGCCGTTCAGCGTGGCGATGACATCGAAGTGATCGACCGTGTCCGTCACCTTGAACGGGGACAGGGCGAAATCGACCAGAGCCTGACGGCCGAAGTAATCCTTGGCGTCACGCTTGTTGACGGTAACCTTGCCAGTACCCGGGACCAGGCGGACGCGGGCGATGGCGTTCTTACGACGGCCAGTGCCGAGGTAGACTGCTTCAGTGTTCTCAGCCATGTTTAAGCCTCCAGGTCAATCTTGCGGGGATTCTGAGCTGCATGCGGATGCTCGGGGCCTGCATAGACCTTGAGCTTCTTCAGCATCTGGGCGCCCAGCCTGTTGTGAGGCAGCATGCCCTTGACCGCGTGCATGATGACGCGCTCGGGATGCTTGGCCATGGCCTCCTGGAAAGTCTCCTGGCGCAGTCCGCCGGGATGGCCGGTGTAGCGGGTGTACACCTTGTCGGTAACCTTGGCGCCGGTCACCTTGATCTTGTCGCAGTTGACGACGACAACGAAGTCGCCCGTGTCAACGTGCGGGGTGTAGGTCGGCTTGTTCTTACCGCGCAGAATCTGCGCAACGGCAGAGGCAAGACGGCCCAACGTCATGTCGGTCGCATCGACCAGAAGCCACTCGCGCTGGACTTCGCCGGGCTTCGCATAATAGGTCTTCACGGAACTATCCTCCAAAGTACAGGTACTCGTTCATTCACAGAGTTTCACGGGGCTCTGAAAGCGAACTTGTTAAGAATACCCGCGCGCGTGTTCGAATTCAATAGAGAAATCGTGTATTTGCCGCAAAGTTCGCAGTTTACACGGCGTCGGGCGTATCCATGCTTGTTCGGAGCATCGGGAGAGGCGCGGTCAAGCACCACAGAGCACCCGCCACGCCACGTCGCGGCATGCGTCGCGCCACGGTACAGCACGTGCCCCAGCACGCACCACGACAGCCACGCCATGTTTGCCACCCCACGGTGCGGGGAGGCGAGACACACTGGCCGTCGAGGCCGCGCCAGAAAAAAACCGAGTTGGATAGCGCGATTGCCGCTTAAATGCTCTCCTACTCGGTCCCATTTGGCTATTTCGCCATTTTCACGGCAGTTGGAGAGCACATCGGGCCTCGACCCGCTCTCCAACTCGCCCGTTTTTTGCAGACGAGCGCGCTACTTCTTCGCCTCGTCCTCCGCTCCTTCAGAAGCATCTGCCTCGGGCGCGGAAGCAGGTGCTTCGAGCGCTTCAGGCGTCTCAGGCGTCGCGGGCGCTTCGGATGTTTCGGGTGCTACAGGCGTCTCGGATGCCTCGGGCGTCTCAGGCACTTCGGGTGCCTCAGGCGTCGCGGATGCTTCAGGCGCTCCAGCGCACACGGGCTCGCCAGCGGGAGGTGCCGGCTCGGCGGGCGCTTGCAGGAACACGGGCTGCGCTTGCGGGGCAGGCTGCGAAGCCGTCACAGGCTGCGCTTGCGGGTCGGGCGCAGGCTGCTGCGGCGTGCTCTGTGCGGCAGATAGCGGGTTCGTCTCGAAGGGCATTGGGTCTTCTTTCCTACCCCAATGCGCCACGTCGAACTGCGCCGTCCAGTACCCGACCGCACGGGCGATAAGCAGCGTCTGCCAAGCGAGCATGACGAGCTCGACGTACAAGCACACGAGAATGAACGGAAACGCGAGCAGCAGCGTCATGATCACCGTGGCAACTATCATGCCTGCAGCCTGCGTATCGCTCCCTGCAGTGGCACCCACGCCAAGCATGACCGCGAAAAACAACACGACGAGCACGACAATCGACATCACCACGCTGATGATGGCGGCAATGATGACCGACGTTAGCAGGTACATGCCGAAGATGCGCATGATGCCGCCGAAGTCGTGCTTGATCATCTTGAAGACTTTGCCGAGCTGCATGCCGGCGCCGAAGCGGTTGTAGACGGTCATGCGCATGCAAGACACCCACGTGACAACGTAGGCCGCAAACGAAGCGACCAACCCGACGAGCATCAAGATAATGCCGATGACCAGCAAAACGGTGCTGCCTGCGCCGACGGCGCCATGATAGTAGTAGCTCGGATCGTACATCGCCCAGAGGCTGACGCCCAGGCCCGCATCGACCATAAACGTAGCTATCCAGGTGATAATCATGGGGATGAGCGCGATGATGATACCCAGAGCGAAGGCGAACCAGCCCCAGCGCAACATCGGGCTTCCGGCGCGTCCGTAAATCTTCTTGGGCATGGGGCCGGCAACGCCCCAGGCGGCTTTGTGCGCCCATTCGTATGCGTACCCCTGCAGCGTCATCTGCCCAAACACGGGAACGAAGCTGATCAGGCCGAGCAGCATGATCTTCTTGAACCACCCCTCCGAAGAGGTGATGTCCTTCGAACAGGTCTTCCAGTACTTGCCGCTCATGTTCTCTTTCACGTCCATAGTGGCTCCTCGCCTCTCATGCGGACAGGTTCGTGCAATTCATCTAGCTTCATACTACAGGATGCAGGTTAAACGTACCTGAAACAGGTGTGACAAACGGCGACACGGGCAAATGCGCCCCGCCCCTTCGTTATTTCAGGCGCCCCAGCAACGTGGCGATGCGCTCGGAATACACCGGGTCTTCAATGCCGGCATCTTCCACGGCAACCGTCGGCGCCTGATCCCACAGCTGCTCAAGACGATAGTAATCGCGCTCGGCCGGCTGGAAGATGTGCACGACGATCGAGCCGTAATCGAGCAGCACCCACTTGGCGTCCTCGAAGCCCTCGCGCCCGATGGGCTTGACGCCCGCTTCCTTGCGCAGACGCTCTTCCACCTCTTCGGCGATAGCCTCGACCCTGCGGTTGTTGGCCGCCGTGCAGATAACGAAATAGTCGGTCACGTTCATGAGCTCGCTGACGTTTTGGATGACGATGTCAGAGCCCTTCTTCTCGTCGATGGCGCGTGCCGCGATGAGCGCCTGCCCGTGCGAAGCCGTGTTCTCGATGCTTTCCGTCAAATCTTTTTCCTTCCCATGTCTCTAGGCCCGTTTGAGCCAAGCTCACGTTTTCAAGCCAAGAATTCCTACAAGACGATATTAGCGTCTCCCTGCCGGGAAACGTCGACGGGGTGGTGCTTTGCCACCAAGCCGTTCCATATTTCGAACGCCGCCGGATGCACGAAACGACGCCGCTCGATGAGCGAGCGCATGGTCTGGACGTACGCCGCGAAGTACAGCTCGTCCAAGCTCGCCTTGCCCACCAGGGCGCGCAGCTCGTCGATGCCCCAGCCCTTGTGCGATTTGCGCAGCGGCTCGACGATGTCGGCCACGAAGATGACGATGTCAAGATCGCTCATGTCCAAGCTACCCAGGGTGTGGTTGCGTATGGCACTGATGATGTCGTCGGAAAGCTCGGGGAATTCCCGGCGCACGGCCTCTGCCCCCGTAAACGAGTGCATGACCGGCCACAGCAGCTCGACTTTGTCCGGCGGCTCGATGCCCAGCTCCTCCATACGCGCGGGGAGCTGCGCGTCGGTCAGCAGCTTGTCCCAGTCGTGCAGCAGCCCGGCGAGTTTCGCGTCGAATTCGTTGACCCCGTATTCGCGGGCGATTTTTGCCGCGCACTTCGAAACCGAGCGCACATGGTCGAGACGCTTGCCCGAAAGGCGTGCCTCGACTGCCTTCTTGACGCGCTTGTACAGTTCTTTGTCCTCTTGCACGGACGGTATCCTCCTAGCCTTTCTCAACAGGCGCAACGGAGCTTCGGTAGAGTCCCTCGCTTGCAATGTACTCGATGACGGCCGGCGGCACGAGCCCCTCGACCGATTCGCCCCGCGCGATTGCCCGGCGGATCTCCGTCGACGATATATCGAGCTGCGGGGCATCCACGAACTCCAAGTCGAAGTCGATGGAGCTTTGCGCGTGAACCTGCCGCACGTGTTCGAAGTCGACGCCGGGGCGCTGCGTCACCACGAAGGTCGCGAGCTGCGCCAGGTGACGCGCCTCCTTCCAATGCACGAGCGTTTCCGCGGAATCTGCCCCGATGATGAAAAACAGGCGCGCATCCGGATACTGCACGCGCAGCTCCTCGAGCGTGTCGACCGTATAGGTCACGCCCGCCCGACGCACTTCGCGCACATCGAGCTCGAACTTTGGAATGCCTTCAATGGCAAGCCGCACCATCTGCGCACGCTCACACGCCGGCGTCACCTGCTGGTCGAGCTTGAAGTGCGGGTTGCCCGTCGGGATGAAGAGCACGCGGTCAAGCTGCAGTGCTTCTAAAACGCTGCGCCCCAAGGACAGGTGCCCGTTATGGATGGGGTCGAAGGTGCCGCCCAGTATGCCGATGCGCTCATTTGGCATAGCCTTACGCGCGCACCTGCCCTTCCCCGTCCACGATGAACTTGGTAGACGTGAGCGCCTCTGCACCCATGGGGCCGCGCGCGTGCAGCTTCTGCGTGCTGATGCCGATTTCCGCGCCCAAGCCGAATTCGCCGCCATCGGAAAAGCGCGTGGAAGCGTTCGCGTAGACAACCGACGCATCGACTTCGTTTTCGAAACGCGCGATGGCACGCGCGTCGTTAGCGACGATGCTTTCGGAATGTCCCGTGCCGTATTTGTTGATGTGCGCGATGGCCTCGTCGAGCCCGGAAACCACCTTCACCGCCAAGTCGAGCGAGCCGTATTCCGCGCCCCAATCTTCCTCGATCGCCTCGACCACATGCGTCGAAACGTCCCCGTCACCTGCCTGCGCGGCGATGTCACATGTGGCGGCATCGCCATGGACGGTAACGTCTGCGGCCGCAAGCTGCGCGAGCATCTCGGGCAGAAACGCAGAGGCGACGCCCGCGTCCACGAGCAGCGTCTCGGCCGCATTGCACACGCCCACACGCTGCGTCTTGGCGTTCATGACAATTGGGTAGGCCCAGGAAAGCTCCGCGCTTTCGTGCACGTAAACATGACAGTTGCCCTTGCCCGTCTCGATGACGGGCACCTTCGCGTTGGTCACGCAATATTCGATGAGGCCGGCACCGCCGCGGGGAATGAGCACGTCCACGAGCCCGGAAAGCCCCATGAGCTCGTCGGTCACCTCGTGGCTCGGGTCTTCGATACTCTGAATGCAGCCGTCTGGCAAGCCGGCAGCCACGCCCGCTGCGGAAAGCACGCTGGAGATGGCCAGGCACGAATGCAGCGCCAGACTGCCACCGCGCAGCACGCAGGCGTTACCGGTCTTGACGCACAGTGCCACGGCGTCTGCCGTGACGTTGGGACGCGCCTCGTAAATCATCGCGACGACGCCCAGCGGCACCCGCACCTTGCGCAGGCGCAGGCCGTTGTACAGCTCGCGTCCCTCGACGACCTCGCCCAGTACCTCGGGCTGCGCGGCGACCTGGCGCATGCCGTCTGCGATGCCCGCAATGCGCTCTTCGGTCAGCATGAGGCGGTCCAGCAAGCCGGCCGACGTGCCCTTCGCACGCGCCGCCTCCATGTCCTGCTCGTTTGCCCGCAAAATGCCCTGCGCGTGCTCCATCAGCGCATTGGCCATCGCGTCAAGCGCTGCCGTACGCTGCGCGGAATCGAGTGTCTGCAGAATGTAGGAAGCCTGTTTGGCTGCTTGTGCCTTGTCGCGCGCTTCGCCCATGGAAGCTCCTTTTCGCCGTCGCGTTTTATCGCCTGCCATTATACGGCCCCACGCGCCCGTCTTATTCCTCCACCATGGCCTCAATACGCCGTAGGCGGTGGTTTACCGCGCTTTTGGACAGCGGGGGATCAGCCAGCTCCCCCAGTTCCTTGATACTCGCATGAGGGTTTTCGAGCCGCAGCTGCGCGACTTCGCGCAAAGCAGGTGGCAATGACTCGATGCCCCGCTGGTCGATGAGCCGGCGGATGCGTTCGATCTGCTTCATGGCCGCGTTCGCCGTCTTCACCTGATTGGCAATCTCGGCGTTCACGCGCCGGTTCGTGTCGTTGCGCACCGACTTGAAGACACGCGCGTTTTCCATGGCGAGCGCGCTGCGGTGCGCGCCGACGAACGCCAGAAAGGAGATGATGGAATCGACGCCCTTCATGTACACGGAATAGCTGTTATGCCGCCGCAAGACGCGGGCGCGTATGCCGTTTGCGGCCAGCAAGTTGACGATATCGTCGGCAAGCCGGGCCGACGAGCACGTGAGCTCGAAGTGGAAATCACCGCGCGGGTCGGCGATGTAGCCGCTCGAGAGGAACACGCCCCGCAAGTAGGCGCCTGCACAGCAGCCCCGCTCGACCAGCTCGGGCTTGATGCCGGCCTCGAAGCCTGCCGACCCCAGCACGCCCAAATCTTCGAGCGCGGCGGAAAGCTCGTGCCCGGCGGGGATGGTGATGAGGTAGTTATGCGTCTTGTGCAAAACGCTGCGGCGCACCGTGAGCTCGGTCTTGAGGCTGCAGACGTTGTGGAGCAGGCGTATCACCGCGCGCGCAACGCTGGCCGTCTCGGTGGCGATTTCCAGGCGCGACTTGCCGCCCCCGCTGATGTTGAGCGTGCCCTGTATGCGCACGAGCGCGGCGAGCTCCGCTTTGTCGCAACGCGAGCACGTCGGCTCCACGCGCGAGAGCTCGTCTTTTACCTCTGCCGTGAATGACACGCGGTCAGCACCTCCTGGAACGCCTTGGCAAGCTTGCGCCGGTCGTGCCAAGTGGGGCGTTCCATATCCACCAAATCGCGCACCATCGGCTGCACGCCCAAAGAGCGCACCTGCTCGATAAGCTCATCGTCGACGCGCACGTGGCGCACCTGGTTCATGCGCCTGCCGCGCGTGGTGTAGCGCGAATCGGAATAATCCGAAAGGGCGGGAAACACGCCCGAAGCCATGGGCGAAGACGCCTCGTTGCGGTGTATGAGCGCGATGTCGAGCAAGCCGCGCATGCCATGACGCGTGATGGCGTCCACGTAATCGAAGCAGTTCATGCCCCAGGTCTCGCCCTGCATGTCGGCAAGCGAGCACACGAACACCGTGTAGGCCGGGTCGTCGGCACGCTCGCGCGCCGCGCGAATGGCGTCCACGATGCCATCGACCAAGAGGTTCGGGATAATCGAGGTGAACAGCGAACCGGGCCCCAGCACGATGAGATTGGCCTCGCGGATGGCCTTGAGCGCCGGCGGGTAGGCCTGCGTGTCAGCCGGGGAAAGCGACACGTAGCGCATGCGGCAAGGCGCGTCCCCGATAACCGCCTGCCCTTCCAGCTCGGTCCCGTCGTCGGTCATGCCGTGCAAGGTCACGTCCTGCAACGTGGACGGGTACACGTGCCCGCGCGCCTCGACGAGCTCTTCGCACACGCGGATAGCGTCGGGAAACGACCGCGTCTCTTCGGCCAGCGCCGTGAGGATGAGGTTGCCCAGCGAATGGTCGTCCAGATAGGAGAAGCGATGCCTGAACGCCCGGGCGATGATGCCCTCGTAGTTCGCGGACATGGCGCCGATGCACTTGCGGATATCGCCTGGCGGCACCACGCCGCCGCGCTCGCGCAAGATGCCGGTGGAACCACCGTCATCGACCATAGAGACGATGGAGGCGACATCGCAGTTCATGTCGAGCAACGTGCGGATGGACGTGGGCGCACCCGTGCCTCCGCCGATGACGACGGCTTTGGTCCTGTACATGCTAATGCACCTCCGCCAACGCGAGGTCGCGATGCGTCGTCGTGACGTTGTAGCCAGCCTGCGCCAGGTACTGCCCCGTAGCCTGCGCCAGCGCGACGCTGCGGTGCTGCCCGCCCGTGCACCCCACGGCAATGGAGAGATACTGCTTTCCCTCCTTCACGTACCCGGGCATCACGACATCGAGCAGGTCTTCCCATTTCTGCATGAACTCTTTGGTCTCGGGCTTGCTCATGATGAAATCGCGCACCTCGGCATCGAGGCCCGTCTTGTTACGCAGGTCGGGCTCGTAAAACGGGTTGGGCAAAAAGCGCACGTCGATGACGATATCGGCGTCCGTCGGCGCGCCGTGCTTGAAGCCGAACGAGTACACGGAAACGCCCAGCCCCTCCTGCGCGGATTCCGAGGTGAACAGGCTACGGATCTTCTCGCGCGTTTCCTGCGGGCGCATGGTGGAGGTATCGATCACGAAATTCGCCATTTGCTTGCATTCGGCCAGCAGCTGCCGTTCCTTGCGAATGCCGGACACGATGGTCATGCCGCCCTCGCACAAGGGGTGACGGCGGCGCGACGCCTTGAAGCGGTTGAGCAGCTCTTCATCGGTGGAATCGAGGAAGAGCATCTTGTAAGACAGCCCCATCTCGCGCAGCTTGGCAAGCTCGCGCGTAAGCTCGGGGAAGAATTCCTTGGCGCGCAGGTCGCACACGACGGCAAGCTTGCGCAACGACCCGGTGTTCAAACCGGCGAGGCTCACGAGGTTCATGAGCAGCGACGGCGGCAAGTTGTCGATGCAGAAGTAGCCGATATCCTCGAAGGTGTGCATGGCCTCGGTACGCCCGGCACCGGACATGCCGGTGATGATAATGAGGTCCGGCCCTATCGAAGCGTGCTCGAGCTCGTCGAAGCTTTCCTGTCCCGTCATGTTCATGGCCTTTCTGTTCGCGTGTACGGGGTCAAGTATAGCGGTTGGCGCGCCCTCTATTCCATGTTCGCGTCGAGGATGACGGCGTAGAGGTCTTCTGCCACCTGCTCGGGAATGCCCGGCACGTTTTTCAGCTCTTCGAGCGTGGCTGTGCGCATCTTCTTCACCGAGCCGAAGGTCTTGAGCAGCAACTTCTTTCGCTTGGGGCCCAACCCCGGCACCTCGTCTAAGATGGAGGCGACCATGCCCTTACTGCGCAGCTCGCGGTGGAAGGTGATGGCGAAGCGGTGCGACTCGTCGCGTACGTGCTTGATAAGGTAGAGCGAGGGGCTGCCGTTTGGCAGCACCACCGGGCCGGCCTCGTTCCAGGGCACGAATATTTCCTCGTCTTTCTTCGCCAGGCCGCACACCGGGATATCGTCGATGCCCAAAGAGGCAAGCTGCTCAAGCGCAGCGGTGAGCTGCGGCTTGCCGCCATCGACCACCAGCAAATCGGGCTTGGAGCCAAAGCGCTCGTCGGCCATGCGCTCGGGGGCGTACCTGCGCCCCAGCACCTCTTTCATGCTCTCGAAGTCGTTGGCCTCGCCGAAATCCTGGCGAATCTTGAAGCGGCGGTACTGCGACTTGTCGGGCTGCCCGCCCGTGAACACCACCATGGAGGCCACCGAATAATTGCCGTGGATGGTGGAGATGTCGAAGCACTCGATGCGCATGGGCGGCTCGGGCAGCGCCAAGGCGCTTTCCAGCTGTAGCAGGGCCAGATCGATGCGTTCCTCGTCGTAACGTGTGCGCACCTTGTGGCGCATGAGCGCGTGTTTGGCGTTGACCTGCGCCATCTCGAGCAGCTGGCTTCTCTCGCCACGTTCGGGCACCGTCACGTGCACCTTCGCGCCGTGCACAGAGGCCAAACGCTGCGTAAGCCAGCTTTCCAGCGGACGCACGACGTCTTCGGGCAGATGCTCGGCGATGACGACCTCACGGGGAATCTCGGCCGTGGAGTCGTAGTACTTGCTCAGGAACTGCCCCACCAGGTCGCTTTCGGGCACGTTCAAGCCCTTATCGAGTATGAAATCGTTGCTCACGATGATGCGCCCCTCGCGCACGACGAACACGTGTGCGCTCGCGATGGTCTCCTCGCGGAAAAACCCGACGACGTCCAAATCCAGCGGGCGCGAAAGCACCGCCTTCTGCCGTTCCTGCAGCGCCTGGATAGCCTCCAGGCGGTCGCGCACGCGGGCGGCGTACTCGAAGTCGAGCTCAGCTGCCGCCGCCTTCATCTCCTCGGTGAGCTCGGAGACGAACTCGCCACGTTGCCCGGACAGGAAGCGCTCGACGCGCTCGACGTAGGGCGCGTACTCTTCGGGGGTGATGGCCGCGCAGCACGGTCCGGCGCCCTTGCCGATGTGGTACTCGAAGCAGGCCTTGTCGTCGGGCTTGGGCCATCTGCCCGCTTCGATGCCCCGGCACATCTTGCGGTATTCCGCGCAGCTCGCCGAGCAGATGGGCACGATTCTTCGCACCGTATCGATGGTCTCGCGGGCGGCACGGGCGTCCGTATAGGGGCCGAAATAGCGCGTCGTCGCCTTGTGCTTTTCGCGCGTGTACTTGATGGCCGGGTACGCGTCGCCTTCCGTGATGGCGATGTAGGGGTAGCTCTTGTTATCGCGGTAGTCGACGTTGAACGGCGGGTGGTACTGCTGGATGAGGTTCTTCTCCAGCACGAGCGACTCGGTCTCGTTGGCGACGACGATGTAGTCGAAGCTTGCCACCTGCTCCATCATGAGCGGTATTTTCTCGCGCTCGTCTTGCCCGGTCACGTACTGCGTCATGCGGCTGCGCAGGTTGATGGCCTTGCCCACATACAGGATGCCACCGGACGCGTCCTTCCACAGATAGCAACCCGGCTCTTCCGGAACCGACTTCAGCTGCTCGCGCAGCCCCGGCATATCGGCTTTCGCACTGTGTATCCACGCGGCCTCGCGGCGCAGGGATTCTTCGGCAGCGTTTTCATAACGCCGCTGCGCGTACGCGTCGAACGCGGAAAGGTCTTCTCCGCCCTCGGGGCGCTCAGAACGCGAAGCCGCATCCGGCACGTTGTTCGATGTCGTGGTTTCAGTCATGGAAACAGCCTATCGCGAGACGGGCGCACAGGGCACCCCGCACACGAAACCGTGCGCAATCCGTCATTCGGCGTCATCCGATGGCGCATCCGCCCCCGTCTTTTCAGCACCCGATGCGCCGGCGGCTTTCGCCGCGCGCTTGCGCTCGGCACGCTCCTCGTGCGATTCGTACACGACGTCTTTGCGCCCGTGCCGCACGCGAATGGGCCCGAACAGGCCAAGACGCCATACGACGATGGCGGAAAACAGCAGCAACACGAGCAAGACGACGTACTTGGTAACACCGCCGACTTCCCACATGAGCAAAGCGCCGATGCTCAGAAACGCCGTCCACGCATACACCAGCAAGACGACCTTGCGCTGCGAATAGCCGCGCAGCAGCAAACGGTGATGGATATGCCCCGCGTCTGCCGTGGCGATGGACTGGTGCTTACGCAAGCGGCGCACGATGGCCGCAAAGGTGTCGACGATGGGAACGAGCGCGATGACGATGGGCACGAGCATGATGGTGACCGAGGCGAAGCGCGCCGCGCCCAAAAGCGAGATCGTACCCAGAGAAAGCCCCAGCATCATGGAGCCGGAGTCCCCCATGAAAATGCTCGCGGGGTTGAAGTTGTAGAAGAGGAACGCGATGCAGCAACCCACGATGATGACAGCGAACAGCGCAGCGTCGACGCGGAACAGCGTGATGACGATGACGAACAACGTCAGCGCCGCGATGCCCGAAACGCCGGCGGCCAGGCCATCAAGGCCGTCGATAAGGTTGATGACGTTGATGAAACAAACCAGATAGAGAACGGTGATGGGGTACGCCCAAATGCCGAAGGAGATAATTTCGGAAGAAAAGGGCAGGTGGAAACGCATGAGCAAGGTGCCCGTGAACGCGATGATGCACGAGGCGAGAATCTGCCCGACCAGTTTGACGAGCGGCTTGAGCGAGAAAATGTCGTCGAGAACGCCCACGATGACGATGACCGTGACGCCAGCGATCATGCCGATGGGCTGCAGCTTGACGCCGGTATAGCTGATGAGCGGGCCATCCCAAATGCCCAGCGCCTCGAACGCGTATTCGACCAGCGTCGCAGCGAGCAGGCCGAAGTACATGGCCACGCCGCCCATGCGCGGGATGGGAACCTTGTTGACGCGGCGCGGGCCGGGTTCGTCGACGACGCCGAACTTGATGGCGACCTTGCGAACGACGGGCACGAGCAATGCCGTCACGACAAGCGCGACGGCGAACAGAACCAGGTAATGTGCCCAAGTTAGCATGACGGGGCTATTATACGGCAAAGCGACGCACGGGACGAACAGACGCGACAAGCAGCGGCAAGACGCTGCCTTATGCGCCCCGACGTGCGCGCGGGTACGAGCCGATGACCTTGACCTCGCGCAGCTTCATGCGCAGACAGTTAAGCGCCGTAGCGATGTCCGGCTCTTCCACGTAACCGTCAAGGTCCATGAAGAACATGTAGTCGCCCAGCTCGCGCTTCGTGGGGCGCGACTGCAACATGGTCAGGTTCACGCCCGCGTAGGTGAACTCGGAAAGAATCATGTTTAGCACGCCGCTGCGGTCGGACTGGATAAACAGCGCCAGCGTGCTCTTGCCCGGCCCCTCGTGCTTGACAGGCCCCGTGCCGATGAGCACGAAGCGGGTCTGGCTGCTGACGTTGTCCTCGATAGCCTCTTCATACACGACCGCCCCGGCAAGCTCGGCGGCAAGCGGCGCGGCGATACCCGCGACGGTTTTATCTGCAGCGGCCATCTGCGCGGCGGCCGCCGTGGAGTCTGCCAGACGCAGCTGGCAGTTGGGCAGATGCTGGTTGAGCCAGCGACGGCACTGCCCGATGCCCTGCGGATGCGAGGCGACCGTCTGCACGTCGGCAAGCGTAGCGCCCGGCGCGAGGATGAGCGCCTGGTGTATGTCGAGCACGACCTCGCCCAGAATCTCGGCGCGCGTGGAGAACGCGAATGCGTCGAGCACGGAGGTGACAGGGCCTTCCAGCGAGTTTTCGATGGGCACGACGCCGTAATCGGCCTTGCCACGGTCGACCGCCTCGAAGACGTCGGCCATGTTCTCGCACGGGAGGCCGTCGTAATCGGAGTCGAGCTGCCCCTGCTTCACGAACTCCCTGACCGCCTGGTCGGAAAACGTCCCCGCGGGGCCAAGATATGCGTAGGTGTGTGCTGCCATGTGCTGGGTTCCCATAATCTCGAGCGAATAGTCACAGGCTTGAGATTCTAACACGCGAACCTGAAAACGAACGACGGAAGATTGCAGGAGGGTGCGGCATCCTTTCGTCCCCGCAAGCGATACTGGCGGAAGCGTTGTTCACTCTGCGCAGCGCCACAGCGCGCCATCGCGCACGACGAACCCTTCGCCTTCGAGTTCGCGCAAGATGGTTGCGACATCTTCTGCCGCCACCGCATCCCGTCCCGCCTTGCGCTCGAAGGCGGACAAATCCGCTGCCAGCGCATTCGCATCTGCCGGCGCCTCGAGCACACGACGCAGCAAGTAGGCGCGCTTCTGACGATGCGAGCCTTCGAACTTGCTCTGCTTGTTGTGGTGCTTGCTGCGTCTGCTGGGGTTAGGCAGGGTCTTTTTCAAGTGCGCGCCGTAATCCAGCAGCGCGTAATACCATTCCCGCACCTCAGGGCCCTGCGGGCACGTCGCCTCGACTAACACGGAAAGCTCCTTGTCGCTCACGCCGTCTTGGCCAGGAAACAGCTCGTGAATGAAGACCGTGCGCACGTTGGTCTCCAGATACACGCCCGGTTGCCTGAACGCGAACGCGCGTACACCTGCCGCCGTCGCAGGCCCGATGCCCGGAAGCGACAGCAGCTCGTCGCGCCCGCACGGCACCTGCCCATCGAAGCGCTCGACGATGGCCTCGCAGGCGCGTTTCAAATTGAGCGCGCGGCGGTTGTAGCCCATCCCCTGCCACAGCTCCAGCACCGGCGGCACGGGCGCGGCCGCCAAAACCGCAGGCGTGGGAAACGCGTCAAGCCATTCTTCCCAGCGCCCCTGCACGCGGCTTACCTGCGTCTGCTGCAGCATGACTTCGGAAAGCATGATGGCGTACGGGTCATCCGTGTCACGCCAGGGAAGGTCGCGGTACAGCTCGCGCCCGCGCTCCCACACCGTCTCGCGAAACGCCGCGAGACGCTTTTCGGAAACAGTCATGCGCTATTCCCACTTCACGATGAGCCAGCCGCGCTTCTTCGCCTCGCGCTCGAGCTTGTTGTCCGGGTCAACCACCGTGACCTCGTCAGCCATCTCGAGCATGGGAATATCGCTGTAGTGGTCGCTGTAGGCACGGGCAATCTGCCAGCCGCCATGCCCGAACAGGTCTTCGCACAGCTGGAACAGCAGGCGGGCTTTCTCGCGTCCTTGGACGGGAACACCCAGCACGCGCCCCGTGTAATGCCCGGCACGCTCTTCCATGACCGTGCAGACCATGCCATCGAACCCGAGCTCTTCGGCGATGGTGGTGGTGATGGGCTTGAACGACGCGGACGCCAGAATGACCTTCATGCCCTCGGCTTTGCACCGCTCGATTTCGGCGACGGCGCCGGGGCGTATGCACTTGCGGATGCGTCGCTCGAACACGTCCATGATTTCCGCGTCCACCTCTTCCACCGTCGGCTCGGTGAGCGCGGAAAACAGCAGCTCGCGCGGCGTCGATTCCACCTGGGGCAGGCGCAGGCGGTACTTGATGCCCCAAATGCCCATGGCGATGGCCTTGTGAAGGGGCAGCTGCCGGCTGCGCGTCAGGCTCGTCGTAAGCTTGAGCGGAGATTCCCCGTCGATAATCGTGCCATCGAGGTCGAACGCGGCGACGCGAATCATATTCGAAGCAGACCCTTTCTTCCAGCCAACTGACATGTGCACATTCAGGATAGACCTGGAATGTCTACGGATGCTCTAGTTTTCCTCATTCAGCTCGTCGATGCAATCGACGAATTGTGAATTATACAAATCCGCATAGAATCCGTCGGCGGAGAGCAACTCGGCGTGCGTGCCCTGCTCGACGATGTCGCCGTCGCGCAGCACCAGTATCACATCGGCCTCGCGAATCGTGGACAGGCGGTGCGCGATGACGAAGCTCGTGCGCCCTTCCATGAGCTTGCCCATGGCTTGCTGCACCAGCCGCTCGGTACGCGTGTCGATGGAACTTGTCGCCTCGTCCAAAATCAGTATCTCCGGGTCGGCCAGAAGCGCCCGCGCGATGGTCAACAGCTGACGCTGGCCAGCGGAAACGTTCGACGCCTCTTCGTTGATGACCGTGTCGTAGCCATCCGGCAGCGTCCGGATGAAGTGATCGGCGCAAGCGGCTTTGGCCACACGCACGATATCCTCTTCGCTCGCCTCGTCCACGCCGTAGGCAATGTTCTCGCGAATGGTGCCGTTGAACAGCCACGTGTCCTGCAGCACCATGCCGAAATGCCGGCGCACGTCCTCGCGCCGCATATCGCGAATGTCCATGCCGTCCAGACGGAGGGCGCCACCGTCGATCTCGTAGAAACGCATGAGCAGGTTCACGAGCGTGGACTTACCCGCGCCCGTCGGCCCCACGATGGCCACCGTCTGCCCGGGCTCGACCCTTACAGAAAGGTCCTTGATGACGGGCTTGCCGGGCTCATACCCGAAGCGCACGTGCTCGAACTCAACGGCGCCTTTCACGTCCTGCTCGCGTGCAGGCAGAGCTGACTCGTCGGAAACCTCTGGCTGATCGAGCACCTCGAACACGCGCTCGGCACCCGCCAGGGTTGCTTGGATGATGTTGAAGATGCTGGCAATCTGCGCGATGGGGCTTGTGAAGTTGCGCATGTACTGCGCGAACGCCTGAATGTCGCCCACGCCAATGACCCCGGAAAACGCCTGCCAGGCGCCGACCACGCACACGGCCACATAGGCGAGGTTGCCGACGAGCTGCATGATGGGGCGCATGAGGCCGGACATGAACTGCGCGCGCCACGCGTGCCCGAAGTATTCGTTGTTGACACGTTCGAAATCCGCCACCGCAGATTTCTCGTGCGTGAAAGCGCGCACCTCCGTGTGCCCGCCGTACGTTTCCTCGATATGGGCGTCCAGCGCGCCCAACGCCGTCTGCTGGGCAAGATAGAAGCGTTGCGAGCGTTTGGCGACAAACGCCGTGACGAACACGGACACCGGCAGCGTGCACAGGGCGATGAGCGTCATGAGCGGACTGATGACGAGCATCATGACCAGCACGCCCACGAGCGTGATGAACGCGGTAACCACCTGCGTCAGGCTGTCTTGCAGCGTGGAAGAGACGAGGTCGACGTCGTTGACCACGCGCGACAGCACGTCGCCTTTCGAATGGGAATCGAAAAACGACAGCGGGATGCGGTCGAGCTTTTCCTCGGTCATCTGACGCAAACGGTACACGACGTTTTGCGTGACGCGCGCCATGATGAACGACTGCAGATACGTGAACAGCGAATAGACGAGGTACAGCCCCAGCACCGTCGCGAGCAAAAAGCGCAGCGTGGAAAAGTCGATGCCCGTGCCGCCCACAGCGCCGTTGAAGATCGTCGTCGTGGCTTTGCCCAACTGCGCCGGCGCCAGGATGTTGAAGCATGTGGCGATTATGCCGCACACGAGCACGACGATGATCTTGGGCAGCTCAGGCTTGAGAAAGCCCAGCAGCCTGAAAAACGTGCCCTTCGCGTCTTTTGCCTTGTCGGCAGGCCCCTTGCCCCTGCCGTGCGGCCCATGTGGTCCGTGCGGCGGCATGTTATCTCGCCTCCTCTTCCGTTATCTGGGAGGCGACGATCTGACGGTAGACCTCGCTGGAATCGAGCAGCTGCTCGTGCGTGCCGATGGCGTCCACACGCCCCTCGTCCAGCACGATGACCTCGTCGGCGTCCATGGCGGCCGACACGCGCTGCGCGACGATGAGCACCGTGGCCCCCTTGGTCGCCTTGGCGAGGTTGGAGCGCACGAGGGCGTCGGTTTTGAAATCGAGCGCGGAAAACGAATCGTCGAACAGGTACAGGCCGCTCGGCTTGGCCAGCGCGCGGGCGATAGCGATGCGCTGCTTCTGCCCGCCGGAAAGGCCGCCGCCCGCCTGCGTGATGCGCGTGGAGAAGCCCTCGGGTTTGTCCATGATGAAATC
>CASDTD010000048.1 GCA_949283445.1 uncultured Coriobacteriia bacterium
TCTCCATCGTGAAGTCTTTGGACCCCTTGGAAGAGCCGGCGTTGATGGCGACGATGTCGGCCTCGTCGCTTGCCTTGAGCAGCGCGGCTTTTATCTGCTCCCAGTCGTCGGGCAGGCAGGGGTAGATGATCGGTTCGGCACCCCACGTCTTGAGCTTCATCTCCAGCAAGATGCCGTTGCTTTCGTAGGCCTTGCCAGCCGGGAGTTTCTGTCCCATCATGACCAGCTCGTCGCCGGTGGGGATGAAGACGACTTTTGGCTTGCGCACCACGTCGACGCTCGTATAGCCGCACATCGCCAGCGCAGAGATCTTCGCCGGGGTAAGCCGCGTGCGTGCGGGCACGATGACCTCGCCTTTTGCGAAGTCGCTGCCTGGTTGCTTGCATAGGGCGCCCCGCTTGTCCGGTGCCGCTTCGATGCTTGCCAGACGTCCGTTCTCCCCGAACGAGACGCTTTCGATGCGTACGGCGGTGTCGAACCCTTCCGGCATGGCCGTCCCGGTGTTTGCCCAGCCATAGTTGACGCCGCATGTCCAGCTCGAGACATCGGGCATGCCCTCTGCGAAATCATCGAAACGCACGGCGATGCCGTCCATCTGCGCGCAAAGGGCAGAGGGCATGTCGTACAGCGAGGCGCAGGCGTGGGCGGTGACCCGTCCCAATGCATCGTGCAAGTCGACGGATTCCGTTTCGAGCGTGAAGTTGCTTACGTCGATGAGCGCCTGTATGGCGTCTTCGCGCTTGAGTTCCACATGTTTCGAGTGATCGCGCATTGTTGAACCTCTCCAGAGATACTATACTTGCTTGAGTATAGAACAGAAGGCGCGAAACGCGGCGCGAGAATTCGCCGCTGGCAAGGGGAAAGACTATGTACATTTCGGACAGCTATCTTGACCAAATCATCGCCGATGACGTGCCGAACATCGACTTGACGACACATGTGCTGGGCATCGGGGCCGAACCCGGCCGCATGGAATACTTCACGCGCGATGATGCCGTCTTGTGTGTTACGGAGGAAGCGGCGCGCATCTTCGCCAAGCTCGGCTGCACGGTGCTCGACTATCAGCCGTCAGGAGCGCGCCTTTCGGCTGGGGATGTCTTCATGCATATCGAAGGCCCGGCATCGGGGCTGCACATGGGGTGGAAGTGCTGCCTGAACATCTTCGAGTACTATTCGGCGCTTGCCACTAAAGCGCGTCAGATGGTGGACGAGGCGCATGCCGGCAACCCGCGTTGCGAGGTGCTGACCACGCGCAAATGCATGACGGGCACCAAGCTGCTCGACACCAAGGCCGTGACGGTGGGCGGTGCGTTCCCGCACCGGTTGGGGCTTTCCGAGACGGTGCTGGTGTTCGACCATCACCTGACCTTCTACGGCGGCATGGACAAGTTCATCGCCGACCTTCCCGAAATCAAGGCGAAAGTGTGCGAGAAGAAGCTCTTCGTCGAGGCCGGTGTCGAAGACGCGCCGCGCCTGGCACAGGCTGGTGTCGACGGCATCCAGCTCGACAAGGTGCCGGCGGCAGATCTGACCGTGCTGGTACCGCAGATTCGCGCCATCGCCCCACACGTCACGCTTATCGCAGCTGGCGGCGTGAACCTGAAAAACGCGCGCGCGTACGCCGCGACGGGCGTGGACGGCCTTGCCACGACCTGCCTGCACTTCGCCAAGCCGCTGGACATGAGCGTGCGCATGGAACGCGCGTAAGGTCGCGCTCTCGCGTGCGGCCTTACGCCGCGCTGCAGTTTTTTGCGGCTATGCAATGCGATGTATTGCGTAGGTGAAAAAAGCTGCTGACGGTCGTTGCGTAAGCGCAAATAATTGCGGACGTTTATTGCGTAAGCGAAAAAAGCTGCATCCTGCGGTACGCCTACGTGCATCACGAGCGGCGCAGTATATAATGGGTGGCCGTGCGAACCGCGCGGCCATAGCCCGTTGCGTTCGCACTGAAGGCATCATCAGTCTGAAGAGGATTCACGCACATGGCAAAAGAACCGTTCTACATCACCACTCCCATCTACTACGTCAACGGCGAGCCGCACATCGGCACCGCGTACACGACCATCGCCGCAGACACTGTCGCCCGCTGGCAGCGCATGGACGGCCGCGACGTCTGGTTTCTGACCGGCTTGGACGAGCATGGACAGAAGGTGGCCCAAAGCGCCGAGGAGCACGGCATGACGCCGCAGCAGTGGTGCGACAGCCAGGTGCCCCAGTTCACGGAATTGTGGAAGACGCTGCACATCTCCAACAACGACTTCATCCGCACCACGCAGGCCCGTCACGAGACGGGCGTCCAGCAGTTCATGCAGGACCTCTACGACAAGGGTTACCTCTACAAGAGCACGTACAAGGGCTACTACTGCACGCCGTGCGAGACGCAGTGGTCGAAAACCGATCTCACCGAAGACGGCAAGTGCCCCGACTGCGGCCGTGACGTGGATTACATCGACGAGGAGAACTGGTTCTTCAAACTCTCCGAGTTCGGCGACAAGCTGCTGGCCTATTACGACGAGCATCCGGATTTCATCCGCCCGCAGATTCGCGAGAACGAGATTCGCTCCTTCATCGAAAGCGGCATGCACGACCTGTCCGTGAGCCGCACGACCTTCGACTGGGGCGTGCCGCTGCCATTCGACCCCAAGCACGTCACCTACGTGTGGGTGGACGCGCTCATCAACTACATCACCGCGCTGGGCTATGGCAGCGACGACATGAGCGCGTACGAGAAGTTCTGGCCGGCGAATTTCCACTTCGTGGGCAAGGACATCATCCGCTTCCACTGCGTGATTTGGCCGGCCATGCTTATGGCCGCCGGCCTGCCGCTGCCCGAGCACGTGTTCGCCCACGGCTTCCTCATGGCGGCCGATGGTTCGAAGATGTCGAAGTCCAAAGGCAATGCGCTGTACCCCGCCGAGCTCATCGAGCGCTACGGCGTGGACGCCTACCGCTATTACTTCCTGTCCGATGTCACGTTCGGCGCGGACGGCAACATCGGGCACGACCGCATCACGCAGGTCTACAACGCGGACCTTGCCAACACGTACGGCAACCTCTTTAGCCGCGTGAGCAACATGACCGTCAAGTACTTCGACGGCAAGGTGCCGCAGGTGCCGGCGGAATTCGAGGATGCGGAAAACCCGCTCGAGGACATCGCCGATGGCTTGTACGAGAAGTACGCTGCCTGCATCAACAACATCGACTTCGGCGGCGCGACGGGCGCCGTTATGGAGCTTTTGCACCGCGCCAACCTCTACGTGGAGGATTCCGCGCCGTGGAACCTTGCCAAGAGCGAGGAAACCCAGGGCGAACTCGCCTTCGTGCTCTACAACGCGCTCGAGACCTGCCGCATCGCCGCGCTGTTCTTGGCGCCGTTCATGCCGGCGACGTCTGAAGAGCTGTTCGCGCGCCTGGGGCTTGCGAACCCGCGCGATATCGTGGACGCGCAGGCGGCCAGCGTGTGGGGCCAGCTGCCGGCGGGCAACGAGGTGACGAAGGGCGACGCGCTCTTCCCGCGCCTTGCCAAGGACTAACCATAACGCGATGACACGGGACGATTTCAAGTCTTTCGACGCCCACGATTGCGTGCTGCGCAACTCGAAGGGCAAAGAAAAGGCACCGGCGCAGCTGCCGAACGGCGCGCGCCTGGCCGACACGCACTGCCACCTGAGCATGCTGGATGACCCGGCGCTCGCGTTGGCTCGTGCCGCGCATTACGGCTTCGGGTTTCTGTGCTGCGTGCTCGACCCGGCGGAAGGCCAGACGGCAGAAGAAGGTGCCTCCGAGCTTTCCGCAGCGCAGGCGCTTTCCGCGCTCGACGTCTGGCTCGACGGGGCGCAGCAGCTGCTTGCCGGCTGGGGAGAGCCCGAAACACCGCTGCCGCACGTGCGCTTTGCCGTGGGCGTGCACCCGCATAACGCCAAGGACTTCGCCTGCGCGCAAGACGAGCTGCGCGAGCTGTTGGCAGACCCGCGCGTGAGCTGCCTGGGCGAGATAGGGCTCGACTACCATTACGACCTTTCCCCGCGCGATGTGCAGCGCGAGGTGTTCGCCGCCCAGCTGCGCCTGGCGCATGAAACGGGGCTGCCCGTTTCCCTGCACCTGCGCGAGGCGCACGATGAGGCGTTGGAGATCCTGCGCCGCGAGGGCGTGCCGCAGGCGGGCTGCATCCTGCACTGCTTCAACCTCGATACGCAGACGATGCAGCCCTTCGTCGAGCTAGGTTGCCACATCGCCTTCGGTGGCCCGCTGACGTTCAAGAAGGCGTATTACACGCGCGATGCGTGCCTGCATGTGCCGCTTGACAAGCTGCTCACGGAAACGGACGCGCCTTACATGGCGCCCGAACCGCTGCGGGGCACGGTGTGCCTGCCCGACCATGCGCAGTTCTCGCTGCGCATGCTGCTCGATTGCTTCGGGTACGCAGGCGGGCAGGCTGCAATCGATGCGTTGCAGCCACGCCCTTCCGATATCGAGAACGGCGCAACGCCCGTCGAGCTGGGCGATATCGACTTCGATGCCCTGCAACAAGGGCTCGATGTGGCGGCGTTCGCCACGCGCGTCTACGAAAACGCCGTTGGCTTGCTCGACCGCGCGCCGACCGCCTGGCAACGCGCCACGTGGCCTGCATTGGGCTTGCGGGAAGGAGAGCGCATATGAGCGGTGCCGACCTCGACGTGCTCGTGCTCGTCGGCTCCCCGCGCGAGAACGGCAAGAGCATGCGCGTCGCGCGCGCCATCGAAGGCGTGCTGGGCGTGCAGGGTGTGAAGCCCTGCGTGTGGCCGCTCGCGCAGCATCCCGTCGCGGCGTGCTACAACTGCGGCACGTGCCAGCGCACGGGGGAGTGCCAGATCGTCAACGACGGCTTCAACGTGCTCGCGCGGCACATGATGTCTGCCGACCTCATGTTCTGCATCGCACCCGTGCACTTCGCG
>CASDTD010000049.1 GCA_949283445.1 uncultured Coriobacteriia bacterium
CGGCGTGCCGATCAAGCGTCCGGTCTCCGGCGTGGCCATGGGCCTCATCAAGGAGGGCGACGACGTCGCGATCCTCACCGACATCCAGGGCCTCGAGGACTTCCTCGGCGACATGGACTTCAAGGTCTGCGGCACCACCGAGGGCATCACCGCCCTGCAGATGGACAACAAGGCCAAGGGCCTGTCCACGGACATCCTGGCCGAGGCGCTGAGCCAGGCCAAGCGAGGCCGCGCGTTCATCCTCGACGCGATGCTCGAGCAGATCGCCGAGCCGCGTGAGGAGCTTTCCGAGTTCGCGCCGCGCATCATCACCATCAAGATCCCGGTCGACAAGATCCGCGACGTCATCGGCACGGGCGGCAAGGTCATCCGCGGCATCCAGGAGGAGACCGGCGCCCAGATCGAGGTGCACGAGGACGGCAACGTCTTCATCGCCTCCACCGACCTGGGCGGCGAGCAGGCCAGGAAGATGGTCGAGGACATCGTCAAGGTGCCCGAGGTGGGCGAGGAGTACGAGGGCGAGGTCGTGAACATCCAGTCCTTCGGCGCCTTCGTCAAGCTCACCCCCAACAAGGACGGCCTGCTGCACATCAGCCGCGTGGCCAAGGGCCATGTCGGCAGCGTGGAAGACGTCCTGTCCGAGGGCGATATCGTCAAGGTCAAGGTTATCGAGGTCGACGAGAAGACCGGCAAGATCAGCCTGGACCGCCTGGACAAGCCCGAGGCGCCGGAAGGCGGTGACGACCACAAGCGTGGCGACCGCAAGAACGGTAGCCGCCACAACGACAACGGCAAGCGTGAGGGCCGCAGGCCGCGTCGCCGCACGAGCGCCGAGAAGAAGCACGACTAGACGCGCGCACATAAACCTGCAAGTGAGGGGCTGCCATTATGGCAGCCCCCTTTGCGTTCTATTTACCGCGCGCGGAGGCGGCCGGCAGACACGACAATAGGCGTTTTACTGCGTAAATGGTATCATTGTGAAACTGCTATGCATGTTCAGGGGGTGGGAAGACACCTATGGCACGTCGTAACAATATGGGCAATTATCGTGGGCTTTACGGGGGAGATGCCCGCGGCCTCTATTCTTCGAGCACACACCGTAACATGATGATTTACGGCAAGCCACCACGCAGGTGGCCCAAGGTCATTCTCGTCATCGTCATCCTGCTCATCATCATCGCCTGCATATGGCAGTTTGCCTGCGGGGGGCTTCCGTTCCTGAACGCTCAGGAACAACAACAGCAAGAGCAGGCTGAACAGCAGGCTCAGCAAGACCAGCAAGCGCAACAGCAACAGGCGCAAGCGCAGCTTGCCGCCCAGGAAGCCGAAAACGGGACCTATCAGCAGGGTTTGAATACGCAGATTCAGATCACCGCGATTGGCGACTGCACGCTGGGCACTGACATCGATTTCGACGATTCCACGAACTTCACGAGCGTCTACAACGACAACAACGCGGCGTACTTCTTCAAGAAGGTGAAGAAATACACGGAAAACGACCAGCTGACGATTGTCAACCTCGAAGGCCCGCTCACCTCCAGCGATGACATCCAGGAAAAGAGCTTCAACTTCAAGGGTCCCAAGGAATATGGCGATATTCTCGTCGAGGGCAGCGTCGAGGCCGCGAACCTGGCCAACAATCACTCCTTCGATTACGGGCAGCAGGGCTACGAAGACACTAAGGCGAATCTCGCCGATTTCGATATCGTGAACTTCGGTTACGACCGCACGGCCACGACGGAAATCAACGGCATCAAGGTCGGCCTGTTCGGTGTGAGCCAGCTTTCCGCAAGCGACCCCGAGCAGCTGACCATAGACAACATCGAGGCGCTCAAGAAAGAGGGCTGCGCGCTCATCATCGGCATGTTCCACTGGGGCATCGAAAGCGAATACGCGCCTACCAGCGAGCAGGTCGACCTCGCGCATGCCGCCATCGACAACGGGTGCGACCTCGTGCTGGGCAGCCATCCGCACGTGCTGCAAGGCGTCGAGTACTACAAAGGCAGCTACATCTGCTACAGCCTGGGCAACTTCGTGTTCGGCGGCAACGACGACCCGAGCGACAAAAACACGATGATGTTCCAGCAGCTGTTCACCTTCCAGGACGGCTGGCTTGTGGTCAATGACCAGACGGTGAAGTCCGCTGATATGATTCCCTGCCGTTTGACCAGCAGTTCTTCGGGCAACAACTTCCAGCCCGAGCCGCTGACGGGTTCGGCTGCGACCAAGCTCATCAAGAAGGTCAACGAGTATTCCGCCGATCTTGAAGGCGATGGCGTCGAGTTCGACACCAAGCTCAACGAGTACGATTGCGCGCAGGTGAAATAGCGTTTTGAAGCGTTGGAACCTGATATTGCCGTTCGTCGTGCTTGCCGTGGTCGTCGTCATCTTCTTCATCAAGCGCGATGACCTGGGCAATTTCATTCACACGGTGCGTACGGCGTCGTTGGTTCCGTTCGTCATCGCGTTTTGCTGCCTGTTCGGCCGCTACTTCTGCCATGCGTTCGCCTACAAGGGTGTGTTCAAGTGCGTGGGTGAGAAAGTCGGCTACCTGCACATCGTGCCGCTCGTGTTTTCCGTGACGTTTGCCAATGACTGCGCCCCGACGGCCGGCATGGCCGGCTCTGCGCTCATTGCCGCTTGGTCGCACAAACAGGGCCTCAATATGGGCAAATCGGTCACGGTCGTGTTCTTGGAGAAAATCGGCTACTTCGGCGGTTTTGCGGTCGTCATGCTGATTGGGTTTGCCATCTTGCTGTTCACGGGGCAGATGGTCTGGTACCTGGCGCTGGGCGGTGTGGCCGTCGGGCTGATGATTGGCACGTTCGCGTTCGTCATGTGGCTTGGGTACGGGCATGTCGAGACCGAGCGCCGGCTGTTCGCGTGGTGCGAACGTCTGGCGAACCGTGTCTTGGCGCTTATCAAGAAAAAGCCGATGGAGCCGTGGGCCGATCGCATCGCGGCGTCGTTTCATGAGGCGGCAAACATCGCCGTCGCACGCCCGAAGACGCTCGTGAACATGTTCCTGCGCATGATCCTGCTGCACGTGTGCGACTGCTGCTGCTTCATCTTCTCGGGCCTCACGTTCGGGTTCGCCAACGTGCCGTTGCTTATGGCAACCTACGTTGCCGGCTTCATCATCGCCACCTTCGTCTTACAGACCATCGGCGCGGTGGAGGTTCTGATCGGTCTCATCCTGGCTGCCTACGGGGCAAGTGCGGGCGAGGCGGCGGCCATCGCCATCTGCTATCGCGGTCTGATTTTCTGGGTGCCGTTCATCATCGGCGCCATCTGCATCAACATCACCGGCGCGCAGCGGCAGTTGCTCAACAATGACGATTCGGTGCTCAACCGCGGTGCGGAGCAGAACGCGGTCAAGGTGGAGCTTTCCGTCGACGAACAGGGCAACCCCCGTCATTACAAGCACAGGGATTCTGAACCGCCAAGCGTCGTTCCGCCGGTTGCCTACGAAGAGGAACGGCAGGAGCAGGATTCGCACGTTTAGCGGCAGTGTCGGCATCTTGCCGAGCGCTCTGGAGCTTGCCCCAGCTCACGGGCGGTAAGTGGTCTATAATCATTTGGTTACGCAATTGAATAGCCCGCATATTCGTG
>CASDTD010000050.1 GCA_949283445.1 uncultured Coriobacteriia bacterium
ATACTCGCCTCCCCCGAGTTCATCATCATGGACGAGCCCACCAACCATCTCGACCTGCATTCCACCGAAGCGCTCGAACGCGCGCTGGCAGCCTACCCCGGCGCCTTGCTGCTGGTGAGCCATGACCACGCGTTCCTGCGCGCGTGCACGAACCGGACCTGGGAGCTAGAAGACGGCGTGCTCGCAGAACGTTGGCGATAAAAGGCGCGTTGCGGGCAAAGCTATTCGGCGAACTCTTTCTCGATGTCGATGAAACGGATATACACGCCGCAGACCTCTCCTGCCGCGTCATAACCGAAGTAGCACGGGTAGGCACCGTCGCCCCAGCCGGATGCGAAAAGCGCGATGTCGCAATCCGTGTCCGGTACCGTCCACATGAGCCAGTCCCCGCCATCGCGTTGGTACTTGGGGTTGGCTTGGGCGTTTTGTTCCAGAAGCTCGTAGAACAGGTCGTTATAGGGATCGATATCCTCTTCCTCGGCAACACGCCGCCCCCAGTACCCCTTGAAAGCCTCCTGAGCTGCCGCATCCGCAATGCAGCCCATGCCGGTGTCCACGAAGAACCCGAAGAACTCGTCCTCTCCAAGCTCCTCGCCCAAGTCCTCGTTTCCGACCAGCCCCATCTCGTAGCGGACCGGCCTGCCTTCTCCGCAAGACACTTTCACGCAAGCGTAACGGTCCCCATACGTTTCGCTGGGCACCACGCAAATAGACACCGGATAGGTTCCTGCTGGAATCTGCTGAACATAGGGATGCGCCTCCCCTAACTCGACGAGCGGGTCGCACGCAATCACGTTTCCTGTGGGAAACCGCACGTCGCCAATATCCAGCACGTCGACGGCAACACCACCTACCGCTTCTTCCTTGAAATAGGCGTCCAGGTCGGTCTCACAGCCCAAGCTGCTGCGCACGGCCTCGAATTTCCGCAGCCATTCTTCTGTCGGCATGTCTTCGTCCCTTCCCCGTTAGGCCAGCTCTGCGTGTCCTCATCGTCACGATATAGCAAACACACGCCTAGAAACGAACAATCTGCAGTTTCGCGCTTAAACCACGCTGAAGTAAGCGCGTTTCTGCAGATTAACCGTCAATCTCCCAAGGCACCGCGCACGCGCCCTTTGCACCCTCTGCATTTGCACGTTGTTCGAAGCGCCGGATAATCTCTGCTAGCGTTACGCTTGCCATCGTCTCTTCGGCCCGATGTTGCACGCCCTCGAACAGCTCGCCGATGACGATCTGCACGTTCACGCCTACGCCACATTCGGGATTAGTATGCGTACTGCTGAGAGAGGACGTGCGCAGGGGGCTCGATTCACCAGACAAGGTGCCGCCTGACAAGTCCGAAATTCCATTACCCGCTAAGTAGCTGTCCGAAGAGCGTCGAGCCGAAAGAATCGTCCGAGCTTCCGCTCGAGGTGGTACCGGAATCCAGGTCCCACTCTTCGTGGTAGGCAACCGTGTAGACATCGATGTCCATGGTTTCAAAACCCGCGTACTCCAACGTAATCGAGTTTCCCGCTTCGTCATATGCTTGGTAGAAATTCGAACTGTTGGAGTAATCGACCGTAAAGCCCGCATCCGCGCACGTTTCGACGTAGCTCCTGAACGCATCGTGATTCGTCTGCGTGATCGAGGCGCTGAACTGGTTCGAATTGTCCACGGTGACCACCCCGACATGGCTTTCCGGAACGGGAATCAGCAGAGCCGGACCCTTGTCGGGCCATGCTATCTGTTCAGCGCCAAGAGGGTGCGAAAGGTCGACACTTATCTCGTCGTTGTATTCGACGTACATGAGGCGCACATGGTATCCCTGCGCAGAATAGGCCTCGTACAAATCCGATGTGCTCTGTTCAGAATCAATAGCGAACCCGTTCGCCTTGCAGGCGTCCACGTACCCTTCGAAATCCTGTCGGGAACTATGGGCAATGGTCGCGCTGACACTACCGTCATAAACATAGATTTTCCCCTCGTCGTGCGGGGGTTCAGGGAGAACGTCGGAAAGGCCACCTTCAGACCAGTCAAGCTTCTCGTATGCCGGCTCTTCTGAAGGGCCAGGGGCGAGAAACGAAAACGTCGCCATAACCAAAGCCCACGCCGTAGTGACGATGGCCGCTACAAGCAACGCCCACTTCGCCGCCGCAGCCCATTTAGACGACGTTTTCCTTTCCGCGGGGCCTTTCGAGCGTTGCCCCGCCAGGTTGACACGCTGCTGCGGATCGGGAGAACTCTGAGTCGTTGACGTGTCATCCCGCCAGCTGGCATCCACACCTGCCGCAATGTCAGAGCTGCCAAGCGCACGCGCCATCGCCGCGACGTTTGCAAACCGATCACTCGGTGCGAACGCGCGCGCCACCTCAATGACCTGACGCAGATACGGCGAGACGACGTTCTCGTCTTCCAACGCACGGTCGAACGTTTCATCAGCTGGCATGACGCCCGTGAGCATGAAGCCAAGCAGGCTTCCGATGGAATAGATGTCTGAACGGGCATCGACATCGGCAAAGCCATATTGCTCGGGAGCTGCGAACCCCACCACGCCCTGCCGCGCCTGCTCGCGGGGAACCGGCTCGCCTTCGATACGGGCGTTGCCGAAGTCAATGACATGCGCACCGTCGTCGGACACGATGATGTTCGCAGGCGTGAGATCGCAGTGCACGACATGCCGCGCGTGCAGCTGCGCCACAGCCTCGCAAATGTTCAGGATCAATGAAACCGCCTCATCAGCGGAAAGCTTGCCCTTCGACGCCACGTAATCGGCAAGCGACTTGCCGGCAACATAATCATGAACGACGACGAAATGCCCAGGAAGCTCGTATGTCGTCTGCACCAGGGGAAGAGACGCGCTATCGCATTCGCCCAACGCCGTCCAGACAGCACGTCGCGCCTGCACATGGGGAATCTTCTTGCGCACGAACGGCCCCGCACCGTCCAGCGTGACCAACTCGGTCAGACAGCCGGCGTTTCGTGACAGAACCTGCTCCACGCAATACGCATCATCGATGTTCATGGCGTACAGCACTTGTTCATCGTTAAGATTCCGTCTTTGCGACGCTCTCCCCATCTTCCGCTCCACGTCGGCTATGCGCCCATGCCATCCGCATCCACATCGAGAAGCGTTCGCTCGTCCAACCGGTACAGCTCGTCGTCGCATTCCGCGCGCGTCATGCCTTGCTCAATGCACCAGATGATGATGGCGTCCCGCCGTACCTTCGGCCAGAGTTCCGACACCCCGGCCAGCCGGAGCAAACGCTGCGTTTCGACAAGCGAGCAGCACAGGCCGAACGCGAGCATGATAGCCCTGTCACGCCCCACGTTGCTTTCC
>CASDTD010000051.1 GCA_949283445.1 uncultured Coriobacteriia bacterium
TCGAGCACCAGGCGCGGGTCGGTGCCGTAACCCAGCGCGCACAGCTGCTTCAGCACGTCGATGGACGGATCGAAGGTGTGGTTGCCGCGCTGCCCTTCTGACTGGCTCGCGTTCAGACTGGGAAGCGAGGCGATAACCTCGACGCCCAACTCGGCGTACTTCTCGATGAGGTGCTCGTAGCCGGGCACCCGCAAGATGACGAGGTTGCTGCGCACCATGACGCGCAGGTTGCGCGCCGCCGCCTGCTCGATGAGCCACTCGAAGTGCGGGTTCATCTCGGGCGCGCCGCCCGTGATGTCGAGCGTGGTCATGCCGTGCGCGTCGATGACGTCGAGCACGGCCTGCATGGTCTGCTTGCTCATGAGCTCGGTACGCTTGGGGCCGGCCTCCACGTGGCAGTGCTTGCACGCGAGGTTGCACAGCTTGCCGACGTTGACCTGCATGGATTTGGGTTCGTCCACGGTCACGAGCTGCTCGGGGGAAAGCATGTCCTCGAAGTACATGAGGCGTGCGAAGTGCTCTTCAAGGTCGTCTTGCGTGGCCTGGTGGCGTACCGCGCTTGCCTCTTTGCGAAACGCCGATGCCACTGAAAAACCGCCCAGCAGGGAATCGTCGATGCGGTCGGCCGGGCCGTTCACGATGCGGTCGCGATAGGACACGGCCGCCGGGGACAAACGCGGCCACAGCGCGTCGAACCACTCCACGTACGCGTCGTGGTCGTAGCGTACGGGCACAGCCTCGACGTACAGGCCGTCGATCTGCGCCGAGAAGATGGCCTCTTCAGCCGGCGCGGTCGCGATGCGGCTGATGATGCCGAAGTTCTGCCCCTCGAAATTGGGCAGGCCGGCCGCACCGTTGTTGATGAGCAGGCCGCCGGAAAGCGCGATGCCCACCGGCGCGCAGGTGTGCGTCGTGGCGAACACGCGAATGCCCGCGTTCTTCATCCAGCGGGAAAGCTCGTCTTGACGCAAGGGGTCTTCCAGCGACTCGCGCGAGCAGTCCCAGCCGCCGATGAGTTTCTCGTCGCCATGCGTGATACCCACCTTGACGCCAGCAACGTCCACCGTCATCGCGGGCGGACGGTCCATGAGCGGCTCTTTGCATTCGGGATGCTCGTGCACGGCAATGGAGAGCATCTTGTGGATGCGGTTGGAGCGGCTCACCGCAGCGTCCGACTCGCAGTTGGGGTATGAGCAGCCGCAACCCACGCCCACGTCGGTCTGACGGCGCAGCTCTGCTTCCACATTGCCCACGAGCGGCACGTACTTCTCGATGCGACGCTCGACGTTCATGAAATTCTCGGCGGTCTTGTCGAACCAGTGCACGTCGCCGTTCAGCACGATGAGTGGCTCATGCTCCTCGCGCGCCGCCATCTGCTCGATGGCATCGAGCGCGAAGGGATTGCCGTACAGACCGCCCACGACGTACAGCGTGTCGGTATGCGCTTCGGGGTCTGCGGAAAACAGGGCCTGGTCAAGCCGGTAGTCGACGGGGCACACCCTGCCCGCGTCCTTGAAGTTCCTCCGCTTTTCCGCATGCGCGTTGGCCACTGCCATGACATATCCTCCGAAACGCGCCCGCGCAGATTCGCATCCCGGCTCCACGCAAGCGCCTCGCATGAATTTTCCAAACATGCGAAGAATACTGCAACTAGAAGATAGCATCTAGTATATGTTCGCAAATAACAGGGGCGCGGCACTCCCCACCAGACCCACCGCCCCATCAAGCTCGTCCCTGCTCGCCAGACCCGCCTCCACATCT
>CASDTD010000052.1 GCA_949283445.1 uncultured Coriobacteriia bacterium
TTCATGGATTCCCGCGTCAAGCACGCGCAGAAGGAGGGCGCCTCCATTGGCGACATCGCCGCGGGCGTGTGCTATGCCACGGCCAGAAACGCGCTGTTCAAGGTCGTGCGCCAGCCGGATTTCTCCAAGGTGGGCAAGCACATCGTGGTGCAGGGAGGCGCGTTTGCCAACGACGCGCTGCTGCGCGCCTTCGAGCTGGAGTGCGGCGTGGAGGTCAAGCGCCCCGACCTCTCGCAGGTCATGGGCGCCTGGGGCGCCGCTTTGCTGGCGCGCGACGAGTGGCTTGCGCTCAAGGAGAAAGACCCCGAAAAGGCCGCCCGCGTGAAAAGCTCCATCTTGACGGCCGACGAGCTCAAGGAGCTCAAGATTCGCAAGCACGTCGCACGCTGCAACCTGTGTTCCAATCAGTGCAAGCTCATGATCACGCGCTTTTTCGAAGGTAAAGACGACGTGCAGGGGCGCAGCTTCGTGACGGGCAACCGCTGCGAGCGCGGTGGGCTGGCGCAAAACGACGCACGGGCCAAGACGTCTGTTCCGCCCAACATGATCAAAGTTAAAAACGCGCTCATCGAAAGCTTCGATGCGGTAGAACAGCCCGACAGCGCGACTATCATCGGCATCCCTAAGGCGCTGGCGTTGTACGAGAGCTACCCGTTTTGGAAGACCTTTTTCAACGAGCTGGGGTTTGCCGTCGTTCCCGCGCAGGAAAGCAGCGAGGAGCTGTTCAGGGCGGGCATGAGCTGCATCCCCGCAGAAGGGGCCTGCTACCCGTCCAAGCTCGTCTACGGGCATTGCGTCGATGCCGTCGAGAAGGGCGCCCGCGCGCTGTTCGTGCCCTACATGGGGCAGGGCTTCGCCCGCGAGGGGCTGCTGGGCTTCGATTATGACGCGCACCAGAAAGACTGCCCGCTCATCGAGTATCTGCCCGATATGCTGCGCGAGAACACGGCGGGTACGGCGCTCGAGGGCGTGCCGCTGCTCGCTCCCGACCTGCGTTCTGTTGCCAGTGCAGACAGCGCCGTTCGCGTTCTGGCCGAAAGTCTCGGGCAGGCGGGGCTCGTGGGCGATGAGGACATCATCAGGCGGGCCTACAAGGCGGCTCAGCAGGCATACTGCTCGTTTTTCGAGAAACTCCAGACGGCGAATGCCAAGGTGCTCGCCCGCATCGACGCGGGGGAGTTTCCCGGCGCGCTCGTGGCCGGTCACCCCTATCACGCCGACCCAGGCATCAGCCACGGCATCGACGAGCTGCTGGGGCGGCTGGGCTACGCCGTCGTCGAGCAGGTCGACTACGATTTTGCCACGCGGGCAGATGAGCACGAGGCGCTCGCGCGCAGCGTGGGGGACTGGTTCGCCAACCGCGAGCTCGCCTATGCCATCGAGGCGAGCGAGCAGCACCCGCGCCTGCAGATCATCATCCCGCGTTCGTTCGGGTGCGGCATCGATGCGGTGGCGGCCGATCTTCTGCATGACCGCATTCGGACTGGTGTTTATCCAGGTGGCGGCAAAAGCGCCTCGAGCGGCACGTGCCGGGTGTTCGCCGAACTCAAGATAGACCAGATCGTCGATCTGGCGGCCATCCGCATCCGTCTGCGTTCGCTGGCCTATGCCGTGCGCCAGCGCTCGGGCGAGACGGGCGCATCTGGTCAGGCTTCCTGGCTGCTCATGAGCGACGAGGAGCTGGCGGCGATTGCCGAAGAGCGCCGTCGTCGCGTCGTGTCCCACGAGCGGCTCGAACGTGACAAGGCCCTGGCACAGGCGCGCAAGGCGGCACGTGCGCTGCAGCAGGAAAAGCTCGGCGCGTTGCGCGGCAAGTCTGCGGCCGAAGCTTCGGGAGCAGGCGAAAGCGCCCAGATTTCGGAATTCGTCGTGGAGGTCGACGCGGCTCACGAGCAACAGGCCCGGCGCATGCGCGAGGCCGGCTTCGAGCTCGTGGCCGATTTCACCAACAGCGGTGCGGTGGATGACGCGCTGCTCATGGACAGGATCTTGTTCTCCTCCGTTGGGGGCATCAGGGAATTTTCCTCGTGGGACGAAGTCGACGAGTTTCTCGGCTCGCATGCCCAGGGCGTGTCTTCGCTGCGCAAGGGCGCGCCTGCTCTTGCGGCGGCCGAGCGCGAACAGCTCGAGATACTGGCACGCCATGCGGCGGAAATCGCCGAGATGAAAGACATCGGCGCGGAATTCTCCAGCTCGTTTGCCGTGACCGACGGGCTCATGTTCACGACGTTTCGTCCTCGCACGCTCTTCTTCAAGACCGAGCACGGGTTGCTCTCGTTTCTGACCTGGGACGAGGTGCGCGAGTACCTGAACAAACACACGGACGAGGTGGACGCCGAGGCGATGAAGATCCCGCCCATACCTGGGCCTGCCGGCGTGGCGGCGGAAACAGACGAGGTCGTGCCCCAGCGTGCCACCATCACGACGGTGCCCGGTCAGACCAGGGTCTACAACGACCTCGTGGGCAAGGCGCTCAACACGCAGGGGCAAACGCCCGTGCACGAGGGGTGGAGCACCATCAATTCGGCTGCCGCCATCTCGAAAGAGTCAACGCTGCGCCGCCATGCCTACCCCGTGCAGCGCATGAAGGAGCTGGGCTACGATCTGGTGGGCGAGTACGCGCGTCCGTCTGAAGACGCGCCGTTCACCGGGCACCCGTACAGCATCTTTTTCAGCGGTCCGAAGGGGATGCGCGGCTTCAAGTCGTGGAAAGACGTCAACCGTTTCCTCAACGGCGAAGAGCTGACTGGTTCCGAAGAGGAAGTCGTCATGCCGCCCATGTTGGGCAAGCCGGGGCTTCCCACGAAGCGCTGAGCGCTGCGCCCGGTTGCACGAGTGTCCAGCGCGGGTGCTTTCGGTTATTCAGACGAAGTGCTGTGCCTTTTCATACGGGAAGACGATACGGGGGTTTACGTCCACACGGATACCATGTCCGGTGGAAGAAAACGCCTTTGTGCGTAGCGTTGGAGGGGAATGCCATGAACCATCTCGGCATCGACATCGGGTCCAAAACCATCAAGCTCGTCTGCCTCGACGGGGAAAGCGGCGCCACGTTGTTTTCCTCGTATCAGTTCCACCGGTCGAAAGTTCAGCAGTATCTGCTCTCCGCCATCAAGAGCTGCCTTGCGCGCTGCAAGGACTGCGAGGTTCAAATCAGCGTCACGGGCTCTGCCGGCATGCGCGTGGCCGAGCTGTTCGACGTTCCCTTCGTGCAGGAGGTCGTCGCCTTGCGCGCCGCGATTTCCGCCGAGCTGCCCGATACTGACGTCGTGCTGGAGATGGGCGGCGAGGACACCAAGCTCGTCTACTTGACCGGCGTGCCCGAGCAGCGCATGAACACCGTGTGCGCGGGCGGTACGGGCGGTTTCATCGAGATGATGGCGTCCATGATGGGCACGACGACGGCGCATATGCAGGGTCTGGCCGCCGGTGCCACGAACATTTACCCCATTGCCTCGCGCTGCGCCGTGTTCGCGAAATCCGACGTGCGGCCCTTGCTCAACGCCGGCGCGAAGAAGCAGGACATCGCCGCGTCGGTTCTGCGTGCCGTGTGCACGCAGGCGGTCGCCGGTCTTTCGGCGGGGCGTCCCATCACCGGCAAGGTCGCCTTGCTGGGCGGTCCGTTCGAGTACATCCCCGAGATGAAAAACGCGTTTTGCAAGGTGACGGGCATAGACAGAAAAGACGTCACCGTCCCGAAAGACGCGCACCTGTTCGTGGCGCGTGGGGCCGCGCTTTCGGCCAGCAAGTCGGCGCCCATGAGCCTGGCGGCATTCGTGGAAGAGGTGAAGGAAGCCCCGTTCGCGAGCGATGAGGGCATACGCTCTTTGCCGGCGCTGTTCGCGAACCAGGAAGAATACGACGAGTTCAAACAGCGTCATGCTGCGTGCACGGTCCCCCGCGCGAACATCTTCAGGTCGGCCGGCGACCTGTTCTTGGGCATCGACGCCGGCTCGACCACGATGAAGATCGCGCTCGTCAACGAGGCCGGCGAGCTGTGCGCCTTCCAGTACGACTGGAACGAGGGCGATGTCACGCTCTCGCTGCCCGAGATGCTGCAGGAAATCTACAAGGACGTCGGCTTTTCCTACATGGACGAGAAGGTCATCCGCCGTGCCTGCGTGGTCGGCTACGGCGAGGATTTCTGCAAGGAAGCCTACAAGATCGACATGGGCGAAGTGGAGACGGTCGCGCATTTGCGCGCCGCCCGCGAAATCGAGCCCGACGTCGACTTTCTCATGGACATCGGCGGCCAGGACATCAAGTGCTTCTACATCCGCGACGGTCTTATCGAGGACATCGTCTTGAACGAGGCGTGCTCTTCGGGCTGCGGTTCTCTGTTCGACAGCGTGGCGCGTTCCATGTCCATGAGCAAGGAGGCGCTGGCGGGGCAGGCGTTGTTCGCCGAGCACCCCGTCGACTTGGGCACGCGCTGCTCTACGTTCATGGACTCCCGCGTCAAGCACGCCCAGAAAGAGGGCGCGACCTTCGGTGACATCGCCGCGGGCGTGTGCTGGTCGACGGCTAGAAACGCGCTGTTCAAGGTCGTGCGCCAGCCGGACTTCTCCAAGGTGGGCAAGCACGTCGTGGTGCAGGGCGGCGCGTTTGCCAACGACGCGCTGCTGCGCGCCTTCGAGCTGGAGACGGGCGTGGAGGTGACGCGCCCCGACCTCTCCGAGCTTATGGGCGCCTGGGGTGCCGCTCTGCTGGCGCGCGACGAATGGGCCGAGCTCAAGAAGAAGGACCCCGACATGGCCCACCGGGTGCGCAGCTCCCTGCTCGATTCCGTCGATTTGGGCAACTTCGACAAGAAGCGCACCACGACGCGCTGCGAGCTGTGCCCGAACAACTGCCGCCTCATGATCACCACGTTCTTCTCGAAAGACGACGAAGATGAAGAAACGCGGACCTTCGTGACGGGCAACCGCTGCGAACGCGGTGCGGCCGCCTACCGCGGCACGGTCGAGAAGGTCGCGACGCCGCCCAACATGATCAAGGCCAAAAGCGCCCTCATCGACAGCTTTGACAGAGGCGAGCAGCCCGACAGCGCCATCAAGATCGGCATTCCCAAGGCGCTGGCGCTGTACGAGAGCTACCCGTTCTGGAAGACCTTCTTCAACGAGCTGGGCTTCGCGGTCGTCAAAGGTTCGGAAAGCAGTGAGGAGCTGTTCCGGGCGGGCATGAGCTGCATTCCCGCAGAAGGTGCCTGCTACCCGTCCAAGCTCGTCTACGGTCACTGCGTCGACCTCTCCTCGAAGGGGGCCGACTACCTGTTCGTGCCCTATCAGGGGCTCGATTTCGCCCGCTATGGGCTTGCGGGCGTGCGTTTTTCGAGCGCGCGGCGCGATTGTCCACTCATCGAGTACATGCCCGACATGGTGCGGGAAAACTCGCAGGGCACCGCTTTGGAAGGGCAGAAGTATCTCATGCCCGATTTCCGCGGCGCCGATAGTTCCGAGGCGTGCATCGAGGAGCTCGTCCAGACGCTTGCCGCCGCCGGCCTTGACGTGGATGCGCAGGGGGTAGCCCGTGCCTGGGCGCGTGCGCAAGAGGCGTACCGCGGCTTTTTCGCCAAGCTCCAGAAGGCCAACGAGCGCGTTTTGGCGCGCATCGATTCCGGCGAGCTGCCCGGCGCTCTGGTGCCCGGCCATCCCTATCATGCCGACCCGGGCATCAACCACGGTGTCGACGAGATCGTGAGCGAGCTGGGCTACGCGGTCGTCGAGTGCCTGGACTACGGCGTTGCGGACGCTGATGAGGCGACAGCAGATGCTGCCGACGAGGGCCGTTGGGTTTCGAATGCGCAGCTTGACGCCCAGATTTCCGCCGGGCTCGCGCACAAGAACCTGCAGCTCATTATCCCACGTTCCTTCGGCTGCGGTATCGACGCCATCAGCGCGGATGCCGTCCACGCGCGCTTGCGTCAAAGCGACCGCGTGTTCGCCGAAATCAAGCTCGACCAGATCATCGACCTGGCCGCCATCCGCATCCGCCTGCGCTCGCTTGCCTACGCGCTGCGTCAGCGTTCCGAGAAGAAAGACGTCACCGACATCGTTGACCTCACGTGGAAGTTCATGACCGAAGAGGAACTTGCCCGCGTGGAGAAATCCGAGGCCGAGCGCAAGCTGCGTCTGGCACAGGAGCAGGCGCGCATCCTCATCGGCGCACGCTATGGCAGCGGCAGGACGGTGCACGACGTGCTGCGCGAGCACATCGCCGAAGAGGCGGCCCGCAAGAGCAGGCTGCAGACGCGCGCGCCCGAACTGCACACGTTCGAGCTTTCCGCATTCCCGCTGCTCAACGCCGACCAGGTTGCCGAACACCCGCACTCGGCGCTGGTCACCGCGCTTCAAGACGCCGGCTACGAGCTCATCGCCGATTTGGTGAGCGATCCGGTGCGAAACGCGCTTCCCGTCACGCACAGCATCGTGTTCGCACGTGGCTACGAGCTTGTCGAGTTCGCGACCTGGGACGAAGTTGCCGCGTTCGCGCGGGAGCTGCCCGGTGGCAACGTCTCGACGCTCGAGAGCCTGGACGCGCTTGCGGCAGAGCACGAGGCGGCTGTCGCCGCCCTGCAGCAGCAGGGGTTCGCGCTGGCGCCGGCAAATGCCGCGACCTGCTGTTTGGCGCTGGCCGACCAGATTGGCGCCGACGAGGTCTACTTCAGCGGCGAGCGCGGCGTTCTCTCGTTCTTTAACTGGGATGATGTTGAAGCATATGTCGCGTCGGCGGGGCTGGCGGCATGCGAGGGTGCTTCTTCCGGCTCAGGAGTCGGCACCCGCTCCAACGCTCCGACGACTGCAGCTGCGGAACTCGCGCCTTCGGCGCTCAGACAGTCCTCGCTCCCGCAGCCGTCTCCGCTCGTCGCTGCCTCCACTTCGCCGGCAGAAGCAC
>CASDTD010000053.1 GCA_949283445.1 uncultured Coriobacteriia bacterium
GACGACGCGCCTGCGTGCCGAGGCGGAGCACGCCACCGCGGCCACGAGCGCCACCGACCTGGGCGCTCCGGCCTCCCGGCAGGGGACGTAGGTGGCGTCGAGCCACAGGTAGGGCCACTCCTCGGCCGAAAGGTCGCACCCGCGCATCTCCGCGACCTCGGCGTCGAGGGAGGCGCACAGGCGCGACACGCGGCTGCGGCTCATCGACTCAACTCCCAGGTCGGCGGCGGCGCGCTCGACCTTGCGCGTGGAGACCCCCGCGACCCACATGTCGCATATCGCCGACGCCAGCGCGGTGTCCGTGCTCGACCAGCGCGACACCACGTCCTCGGGGAAGTAGGTGCCCTCCCTCAGCTTGGGGATGCGGAGCGTCACCGTCCCCACGCAGGTGTCGAGCGAGCGCTCCCGATAGCCGTTGCGCGCGGCGCCGAGCTCGGAGGCCTGCTCGTCCATGACGGCGTTGAGCAGGTCCTCCAGCAGCGAGCGAAGCGCCGCGTTGATGTCGATCGTGCCGTCGGCGCGAGCGCCGGCGCGTGCGATCGCCTTCTCGTGTAAAGTGTCCATGGCGGTCGTTCCTTCCTCTAGAACCGATGTTGTGGTGACTACGATTCTAGGGAACGGCCGCTGCCCTTTGCAGGGGCATCGGCACGACGCCTTACACCAAATTCAGTGACGCGACCTTGGTAGACATGGAATGATCCTGTACGGAGGAAGTTCGCTTTGGAGAAGGTGATTTTGCCAAAAAATCGTGCCCTGGTGACCTCCTCGGAGCGTATCGAGTGTCACCAGGAGGCTCCATTTTGGCATGCACACCCCTTTCGCGGAGTCGGTTAGGGGCGTGATGACGTTTCCATGTCACCACGAGCCTCTTTTTTGGCACACGTCTGAAATCTCTTCTTGACATGTTCCCTCTGGCGGATATACTCATCATCAACATATGAACACATGCTCAGATGTTGTAAAAAATACCCCACTTGGGACTGATGGAACAACACGCTCGCAACGCGAGGCTTGAATCGAGGAGGGAACGGAAATGACGCAAGCTGACAATGCTGGCATCACGGCAGATGAGGAATTGCGCACGCATGACGACCAGACATCTTCAGGGCAGTCTGTAGAGTGCGCTCCAGAAGAAGGGGCGCTTCCTGCGGAGCTTCCCGACGAGGAGATGCTCTACGACCTGGCCGACCTTTTCAAAGTGTTTGCCGACACCACGCGCATCAAGATTCTGTACGCGCTCATGGGGCGTGACCTGTGCGTGGCCGATATCTCAGAGGTCGTGGGCGTGTCGCAAAGCGCGGTATCACACCAGCTCAGAAGCTTGAAGCAGGCGCATCTCGTGAAGTTCAGGCGAGAGGGCAAGCAGATCGTCTACTCGCTGTCCGATGACCACGTCTACACCATGCTCTCGCAGGGCCTGACACATATCTGCGAATAGTTTGCTGGAAAAACAGGGAAACTCATCCAAAGAAAGGATTTGAAATGAAACGCGCGTATAAACTCGAAGGACACCTGTGCGGCAACTGTGCAACGAAAATCCAGGACAAAATCTCTGGACTGGATGGCGTGAACAGGGCGTCAGTCAACTTCATGACCATGCGCTTCACGCTCGACACGCAAGATAGCAGGCATGCCACATTGCTCGAGGAATCGAAGCGCATCTTCAACGCCATCGAGCCTACCTGCACCATCAAAGCCTAACCTCCGTCTGGACGCTGGGGCATCGCCTCCCGATGTCCCGGCGTCCTTTTCACACAGCAAAGGATTTCCCATGTCCACTGAAGACAGAAGGACGCTTGTGCGCGTCCTCACAGCACTTGTGCTCTTTTTCGTCATCCTTATCGTCACCCACCTCGATTTTTTCCATGCGTTGCCCAATGCTCTGTGGATCGAGTTCGGACTCTTTCTCATTCCGTATCTGGTCGCCGGCTATGACGTCCTCTACAAAGCGGCGCATGGCATCGTGCACGGGCAGGTTTTCGACGAGAACTTTCTCATGAGCATCGCCACCATCGGCGCATTCGCGCTCGTGCTCTTTCCGGAAAGCGACCCGCATATGGCCGAAGGCGCAGCCGTCATGTTGTTCTACCAGGTGGGCGAGCTGTTCCAGGACTACGCCGTGGGCAAGTCGCGCAAGTCCATCGCGGACATGATGGACATCGCGCCTGACTACGCCAACGTAATGCGCGACGGGCAGCTCGTCCAGGTCGACCCCTACGACATCGAGGTCGGGGACCAGATCGTCATCAAGGCCGGCGAGCGCGTGCCGCTGGACGGCATCGTCGTCGCGGGCGCCTCGCAGCTTGATACGGCGGCGCTGACGGGCGAGTCGGTGCCGCGCACTGTGGGGGAGGGCGCAGAGGTCATCAGCGGGTGCGTGAACATGACGGGCGTGCTCACCGTGCGCGTCACCAAGCCGTTCGACCAGTCCACGGTTGCGCGCATCCTCGAGCTTGTCGAAGAGGCCAGCGAGCGCAAGGCGCGCACCGAGAACTTCATCACGCGTCTCGCGCGTTATTACACGCCCATCGTCGTCATCTGCGCCGTGCTGCTGGCCATCGTGCCGCCGCTCGCGTTCGGCCAGTCGTGGTCGGATTGCGTGCAGAGCGCGCTCATCTTCCTCGTGGTCAGCTGTCCCTGTGCGCTGGTCATCAGCGTGCCGCTGTCGTTTTTCGGCGGTATCGGCGCCGCGTCCAAGAAGGGCATCTTGGTCAAGGGTTCCAGCTATCTGGAGACGCTGGGCAGCGTGGAGACGGTCGTCTTCGACAAGACGGGCACGCTCACCAACGGCAGCTTCAAGGTCGTGGCTGTTCACACCGAGGAGGGCATCGACCCCGACATGCTGCTGTCGTATGCGGCACATTCCGAGGCGTATTCCGACCACCCCATCGCGCTTTCCGTGAAAGAGGAGTACAGCGGGCGTATCGACCGCTCTAGGATTGGCGATGTCGAAGAGCTGGGCGGTCGCGGCGTCAAGGCGACGGTGGACTCGCATGCCGTGTTCGTGGGCAATGACAAGCTCATGGCCGAGGGCGGCGTGGTTCCGCGCGAATGCGAGCTGGTCGGCACGATTCTGCACGTGGCGGTGGACGGCACCTACATCGGGCATATCGTCATCGCCGACGTCGTCAAACAGGATGCGGGCGCGGCTATCGAGGCGTTGCATGCTGCGGGTGTCGAGAAGACGGTCATGCTCACGGGCGACCGCGCGGAGGTGGCCGCCGCCGTAGCAAGCGAGCTGGGTATCGACGAATACCGCGCGCAGCTGCTGCCGCAAGACAAAGTGGGCGCCGTCGAGGAACTGCTCGCCGAATTGGGCGCGCAGAACGCCGGCGATGACAAGTGCAAGGGCAAGCTCGCGTTCGCGGGCGACGGTATCAACGACGCACCCGTGCTCATGCGCGCGGACATCGGCATCGCCATGGGCGCCATGGGGTCGGACGCGGCGATCGAGGCCGCGGACGTGGTCCTGATGGACGACGATCCGATGAAGATCGCC
>CASDTD010000054.1 GCA_949283445.1 uncultured Coriobacteriia bacterium
CGAGCCTGCTCGAGCGCATGCAGAAGCTCGACCAAGGCGCTGTCGAGGACGCGCAGCAGGCAGTTGCCGCTGCAGAGCGCTCGTCTGCGGGCTGCGGATGCGGGTGTGGCCGTCATTGCTGCTGACAGCCCACGCAACCCATGCAACCCACGGGGACAGTCCCCGTGGGTTGTTTTTTCAGGTTCACGAACCTCTCTTCTGCAGAGCTACAGACGAGTGGCCGAACGGCATTTCCCAGCCGAACAGAGGACTCATGTGTGCGTGCCATGTTAGTGAAATATCATCTGAATTATGTATTGCAATTGCAATACATAATTCAGGGCGTTAAGATGAAAGAGGAAAAGGAGGTTATTGTGGCAGCTTCTGAGTCAGCCGTTCCCCGTGTCCCTATATCTTTGCGACTTCCAGCAAGTGTCGTGGAATCAATCGAGAGCCATGCTGTGATGCAGGGGCTTAGCAAGACAGACTCGTTTCTGTATTTTCTGCAAAAGGGAATAGAGGCTGAAAACGTTTCTCGACAATTGGAGGATATCCGCTCGGAGCTGGGCGCTTTACGGAAGGCTGTCGAGCGAACGCCAAACGACCGGGTGCAAAAAATCCGCGAGGTCAGTGATGCCATCGCGCAGTCCGCAAGTAAGTATCCGGCGATAAAGCGCGCGTACATCTTCGGGTCGTTCGCTCGTGGCGATTTCGACGAGCAAAGCGATATCGACGTACGCATCGAAAGAGATAGCAAGACGCGCTTCAATCTGAGGGATCTTGACCGTTTTGCCAAAGCAGTCGAGCGGGCGACGGGAAGAGAAGTCGACGTGGTTTCGGCGCGAGAAATTTCCGATTCAAATCTTGCAGCTGAGATAGAGAAGGACAAGGTGTTGGTATATGAGCGCGAAACGCGGTGATTTGGCTCGGCTCCAGGAAATTCACGATGTGATTCAAGAGACTCGAGCCCAAATGAGGGAAATCGGTTTCACCGAAGAACGCTTTCTTCGTCCTGAGAATGCTCAGGACGATTTAATCGCAGAGGGAATATTGAACAGGGTCTTGCGCATAACAGAAGAGGCGGGGCATCTCTCTGGCGAAATTGCAAAAGAATACGGATTCGATCGACAGGGGGTCTTGGGAGTGCGTAATCGTCTTGCGCATGCATATGGAGAGGTTGACCGCGAAATCATCTGGTCGGTGATTGTGCAGGATTTTGACGAGCTGCTCGATTCGTGCGCAAGGTACTGCGCAGACAACAATATAGAGCTGGAATGAAGGACTGTTTTGGTTTGTATTCTCCGTCCCCAAATGCGAACACATCGGCGTTTTCATTGCCCGCATGTCAACCCATCAGCTATGTCTCCATGGGTTGTTTCCTGACCGCCCAGGTCAGCAGGAATGACGAATTCACGATTACGAAGACGCTGCCGCAGTTGTGCACGAGCGCTCCGGTAACCGGGTCGAGCACGGCGGTCATGGCCAGGATGATGGCCACGAAATTCAGGAGCATCGAAAACGTCAGGTTCGCCTTGATGACGCGCATCATGTGACGCGAGAGCGCGATGAGGTGCGGCAGCTCGGCGGTACTGTCGCCCACGATAGCGATGTCGGCAGCGTCGATGGCGATGTCGCTGCCCGCGCCTCCCATGGCGACGCCGACGTAGGAGCGCCTGAGCGCAGGCGCATCGTTGATGCCGTCTCCCACCATGGCGGCGTAGGCACCGTCCGTCTCGGCCTTCTCGATATAGCGCATCTTGTCTTCGGGCTTGCATTCCGCGACCACTTCGCCGATGCCGAGGCGCTGCCCGATGGCGTGCGCCGCCGCATCGTTGTCTCCGGTCAACAGCACGGGCGTGACCTCTTGCTGCGAAAGGGCGCGCACGGTGCTTGCTGAGTCAGGGCGCAGGGTATCAGACAGCGCGACGATGCCGGCGGGTCGCCCGTCGACGGCCAGGTAGGTGACCGTGCACCCGTCATGCAGGAAATCTTCGGCACCCGACGTGTTCCAGGCATCTGCGGAAATGCCCGCGTCGGCAATCATCTGCAGATTGCCGGCCAGCACGCGCTTGCCTTCAACGGTTGCTGCCACGCCATGCCCGGGCATCATCTCGAACTCTTGCGGTTCGGGCGCATCGAGCCCCTCTTCGCGAGAACAGGCGACGATGGCACGCCCCAGGGGATGTT
>CASDTD010000055.1 GCA_949283445.1 uncultured Coriobacteriia bacterium
CCGGCGCAACAAAGGGGTCACACCCGACGAGGGACATGCCCCAGCAAAATCTCAGCGTGACCTTTTGTCGTGTACTATCGCCCCAAAAATGTGGCCTGGCGACAGAATTACGCCGCCTCATCCACAGAAGGGTTAAACAACGACATTTAGGGGGCGTATAAGCCGTCAATTTGTCGCCACATCACCCTTCTGCGGAAATCCATGCAAAATAATGTCGTCGAATCACTCGCTTGCGGAAATCTTCACGCGCGCCAGTCGCCGAAGCGGCGGCTTGCGCTCCTCACACATCTTAGCGAGTCTTCAGACTGACGATGTTTTCCACATGCTTGGTGTGCGGGAACATGTCCACGGGCACAATCTGCTCGATACGGTACGCGTCAGTCAGCAGCCGCAGGTCGCGCACCTGCGTTTTCGGGTTGCAGCTCACGTACACGATGCGGCGTGGGGCGCATTCGAGCACCGACCGCAGAAACTGCTCGGTCGAGCCGGCGCGTGGCGGGTCCATGAACACCACGTCCAAAGTGCCTTCGCTCGCCGAGAGAAACTCGCCAGCATCCCCTGCGAAAAACTCGGCACGCTTCACGCGGTTGATACGCGCGTTGTCTACAGCGATTTCGGCCGCTTCGGGCACGCTTTCCACGCCGACAACCGCGCACTTGCTGCGCTTGGCGGCGATGATGCCGATAGTCCCGATGCCGCAATACGCATCGAGCACAACATCGCCTTCGTGCAAACACGCGAGCTCGACCGCCTTGTCGTAGAGCACTTCGGTCTGCCGGGGGTTGGTCTGGTAAAACGCACCTGCGGGAATGCGAAACGTGCAGCCGCACACCTCGTCTTCGATCCAGCCCTGCCCGTAGGCGACCATGTTCAACGGCCCCAGCACGGCGTTCGTCTTGCGGGTATTGACGTTGAAGACGACGGTGGCGATGTTCGGGTGCCGCTCGCGCAACGCCGCAACGAATGCCTTCTTACGGGGAAATTCCTTGCGGTTGACGACAAGCACGACCATGATCTGCCCGGTCTTGACGCCCACGCGCACGATGGCGTGGCGTAAAAGCCCCCTGCCCGTTCTCTCGTCGTAAGGCTCGACATGAAAGCCCTGGGCAAGTTCGGCGATGCTTTCCAGAATGGGGCGCCCCGCCTTGTCCTCGACAAGGCACTCTTTCGACTCAACGAGCCGGTGCGTGCCGCGTTCGTACATGCCGAAATGCGGCTTTCCCCGCCGTCCGCGCACGAAGGGGCTCTGGATCTTGGCACGGAACCGGCACGGTTCGTCCATGCCCAGCACAGCTTGCACGGGCACGTCGAACGCTGCGAACAGCTCCTGCAGCTCGGCCTGCTTGCGTTCGAGTTGTATGGGGTAGGGCACGTTCAGCCACTCGCAACCACCGCAGTCTTTGCCCACGGGACACGTATAGGTTTTATAGCCCATGATTAGCTGTTGCCACCGTCGTCGAAGTTCAGGTTCTTGAGAACGGCAAACGGGTTGTCCGGGTCGATATCGTCATCTGCATCGCAGGCGCACGGCCCTTCGTTGAGGTCTGCCCCGCACTTCGGGCACAGCCCCTTGCAGTCCGCGTCGCATAGCAAGACGAACGGCGTGCCGTAGACGAGCGCGGCCTCGATGGGGCCGGACACGTCGATGGTACCCTCGTCGCTCACGACCTCGAATTCGTCCTCTTCGTACCCTTCAAGCTCTTCTGCAGCCTCGAACAGATAGTAGCCTTCCGCCTCCGCCTCGACATGCTCCGTCACCGGCTTCAAGCAGCGACCACACACGCCGTGCGCCTCGGCACTGACCGTCCCGGAAAGCAGCACGCCCTCGCCCGTGTTCGAGAGCACGAGGTCATAGGATATGCCCTCCGGAGTGGAAAGCACTTCCTCGCCCAGCTTGTATTCGGTTTGATCCAGCACGCCGACAAGGGGAAGCATCGCTCCGAACTCGTCGAGCTCAGGGTGCACGGAAACGAGAAACGGCTCCATAGCCTGCTCCTCCCTCATATTCGAATGTTCACCGGCGATGCGGCTAATCCCCCATGCCGCTGTTCAGGCGCTGACGGCAACGCGTGACGTTCTTCAAGAGATTGTCGAGGTTGGTCTCGAGATTCGCGAAGATCTGGTCGGCGTAATCTTCGGCGCCGACGCGCATCTCGCGTTCGCGGGCCATGGCCTCGTCGATGATGTCTTGCGCCTTCTGCTCTGCCAGACGTACGACTTCCTGTTCGCCGGCAATCTGCTCTGCCTGGCGCTCTGCGTCTTCCAAGATACGGTTCGCGTCGATTTCCGCCGCCTCGATCATGCCCTGGCGGTCACGCACGATGATGCGTGCCTGACGCAGCTCTTCGGGGAAA
>CASDTD010000056.1 GCA_949283445.1 uncultured Coriobacteriia bacterium
GCAGCCGCACCATCGGCGAGATGAGCGACCTGGTCAGTCAGTTCGCCATCGACGAGAGTCCGACCGCCTACACGCAGATCAACTACAAGAGCGCCCCGTACCGGGTTTCCCCGCTCACCTACGCCGACCCGATCAAGTGGCTCACCAATACCTCGAAGGGCCTCCCGGGCTTCGTGACGGTGAACATGGCCACGCAGGACACCGAGCTGGTGCGTCTGCCGGAGGGCCATTACATGCACATCTCCACCGGCGAGTACTTCAACAACTACCTGTACCGCTACGTGCGTTTCAAGTTCCCCACTGAGATGTTCGGCGAGGCGTCTTTCGAGCTGGACGACAACGGCAACCCGTACTGGATCGTCCCGACGATGGAGATGCGCATTGGCCTGTTCGGCGGCCAGGACTACGACGGCGCCATCTTGGTCGACGCCTGCACGGGCGAGACGACCCGCTATGACCTTGCCGACATTCCCACATGGTGCGACAAGGTGTTCAGCGCGGATATGATCTACCAGCAGCTCGGCTATTACGGCAAGTATCAGAACGGCTTCTGGAATTCGCTCATCGGCCAGCAGGGCGTGCTCGTGCCCACCGGCGCGGCTGCTCCCAGCTTGTTCGGCGAATCTGAGCCCACCGAGGCGCTGACCACCAACGGCGGGTACAACTATCTGGCCATCAACGACGACGTGTACATGTACACGGGCATGACGAGCGCGAACACCGACGAGTCCCTGGTCGGCTTCACGCTGGTGAACCTGCGTACGAAAGAGACGCGTTACTACACCTGCGCCGGCGCGACGGAGTCTTCCGCGATGTCTTCTGCGGAAGGCCAGGTGCAGCAGATGAACTACAACGCCACCTCGCCGCTGCTGCTCAACATCGCCGACAGGCCCACGTACTTCCTGTCGCTCAAAGACCAGGCGGGCCTGGTGAAGATGTACGCGTTCATCGACGTCCAGCAGTATCAGATCGTGGGCACGGGGTCCACGGTGGCCGAGGCGCAGGAGAACTACATCACGGCGCTTTCCAATGACGCGCAGGTCGATGTCGACGCCTCCGACCTCGCCGAAAGCACCGACACGCCAACGCTGAAGGCGAAAGTCTCCGCGATTCAGGGCGTGGTCGTCGAGGGCAACACGGTGTACTACATCAAGTTCTCCGGCGATTCGCACATCTACACGGCGACGGTTGCCGTCAGCGAGAAGCTTCCGTTCGTGAAAAGCGGCGACACGCTGGAGGTCACCTACAGCGAGAAAGAGAACGTGCGCGAGATCACCACGATGCAGTAAGCGCAAGCACAATAAAGCGGCTTTCACGAAGAAGCCCGCGCAGCTCCTTTGCGGAGTGCGCGGGCTTCGTGTGTTCCCATGGCAAGGGGGGTGCGAGGACTAGCAGGTTTTCTGCGTGTGCAGCCAGGAGAGGGCGTCTCGGGCATCAAGCGCTGCAACGGGGCTGTGCTTCAGCAGTTTCTCGTCGTTCGTGACCAAGAGCGTAGCCTTCGTGTGCTTCCCGTTGGCCGGAGTAGTAATCGCACCAGATATTGGTGTCGAGAAGCAACGAGATTGATTCTCTTACTAGCATGGTGACTCCTCGAGCGTGCCGAAGTGCTCCCGGTACGCCTCTTCTTTTATTTTTCGTAAGAGGGTAGGTCGGGAAGGTTTTCGACGGCCGCGCTTTAGATGAAGTTGTTGCGCTTAGGGCGTTCGTGGTCGCGGTAGAGGTCTTTCACGACGTCGCGGTCGAGGTCATCTGCGAGTACTTTGTTGCTGTAGACCATCGAGCGGCTCAGGCAGCTGTCCTTGCATAGCCCACAGGCTACGCACAGCGAGGGCTGGAACGTGAGCGTGACAGTGTCGTCTTCGTTTTCCGTGTACTGAAGTGCGCGTGTGACGCACATGCGCGCACAAGCGCCACAGTACTTGCATTTGGTCGGGTCGATATCGACGCTCGCCCAAAAACGCGACTCGATGGTGGCGCCATAGGGGCGCGTGCCCAGATAGTCGAGCATGTTCAGCATGCGCACGCTGCGGTAGGTATCGGGCGGGAACACCTCGTCAAGGCGCACGATGATCTGCTTGTCTTTGTCTTCATGTTTGATGGGTTCGCCGGTGACGGTCCCCACGATGTCGTCGACTGTCTGGACCAGGTAGCTCATGAACGAACCGCCAGCTTGCTTGAACGCCTCGCGTCTGTCGGAGGTGACGGTAGTCGTGACATGTCTTCTCTTGCCGGAAAGCCGCAGTTGTTCGGGCACGTCGCGGATGATTTCGACCGATTTGTCTATATGCCAGAGCTCGAGAACGGATTTCACGCTGGATACGGTCAGGTCGAAGTACGGCTCAGAGCAATCGAGATCGCATCCTTCGCAGTCTGGACAGACAAGCGTGACGTCGCGTACGTTCACGGCGAACAGCCCGGTCATGAGGTACTCGTCAAGATAATTGAGGCACGGCACCACGATGACCTTATTGGGGTCTATGCCCGCCCGCTCTGCATGCCGAGAGCAGGCGAACAGTGCATGGCCATCGTTTTCCGCCGCCAAGGTGCGCGTCTGGTTCACGATGTCGGTCATCGTGGGGGCGACGGTGCGCATGGTGCTCGTGGGGCAGGCTGCTGCACAGGCGCCGCATTCCGTGCACAGCTCGCCGTCGATGGAAAGTCGG
>CASDTD010000057.1 GCA_949283445.1 uncultured Coriobacteriia bacterium
GCGCCCTGGAGAGCGCCCCTCTCGGGGGCGAGCGCGCGGCAAGACGCCACGCTCAGAGGCTGGCGCATGACAGGTCTCCCCGGACGGCAGGCCCGCAGTAGAAGGCATCGCCTTTTTATTAAGATTTGGTTCATCTGCCGCCTCGTGGGTAGAACAGAGCAAGACATGCCGCGCCCGCGCCCATCTCGACGCGCGGGCGCGCTTGACACACGCGAAGCAAGACTGGAGAGGAACCCTCGGCATGCAAGATTTCATGAAGGATCGCTATGGCGTCGACGACCTATCATGCGTCCTCGGAGCGCTTGGTGTGGTGCTTACGCTTGTTGGAACCATATTCAACCTGCGCGCCGTCTCGATCGTCGCGCTTGCCATCCTCATCGTTGCCCTCCTGCGCTCCTTCTCCAAGAATCGCGATGCGCGGCGCGGTGAGAACGCAGCGTTTCGCCACATGATGGCCAAGCTTCCCATCGTGGGGGAGCGTTTCGGCGGCGCCGGCAGCGGATACCGTGGGGGCGGCTCTTCGCGCGGCGGCGCGGGTTCTGCCGAGCAGCTTAAGCGCCAGGCGCGCACCGCCAAGAAGATGTGGAAGGAGCGCAAGACGAAAGCCTTCCTCAAGTGCCCCAACTGCGGGACGATGCTCTCGGTTCCCCGCGGCAAAGGGAAGATCATCGTCACCTGCCCTAAGTGCCACGCACGCATGGAAACCAAATCGTAGTATTCGAAGTACAGCGTTTGCGAACAGAGACGCGAGCATAGCCGGCGCCGAAACTACCGGAGCCGGCTTTTTCCGTTTGCCCGCCCCCGGCGTCACGCTCACAGTGACGACGCGCCCGCCAGCATCTCTGCGCTTAGCCGTTCTCCACATTCACCTGATCTCGCTCTTCTCAGCGCTGCCGCACCCATGCACGTTGCTGCGCCTACCTGTTGTTCGCACTCCCAACGACGATGCGCACGCCAGTACTTCCGCACCTACCCGCTTTCCGCATTCCGTTGCTTTTTCTATGGATGAGAAGTGGCAACGCACCAACTGCTGCGCATGACGCAGTGTCTCAACCTTGCGATTTGCCACACGGGACCAGCTATTTGACAGACGGTGTTCAGAAAATGCAGGAAACATCCGCGCCATTTGTTCACCTGCCCCATAGAAGCTATGGGTATGCAAGGCCGGTGAACCCGATGCGATTCCTTTGCAACGCGGAATCAATCACGCGCGAACCTGCACGCGGGACCGGCATCGAGGTGGTGCAAGGAGCAAGCCATGGACGAAAAACGAACAGCAAGCAATGCCACTGCGGGGCGACGCGACATGCAGAAGCAGGCGGCGTGCGTAGCGGGTGATATCGACGCCGTGGCCCGCTACTGGGCAATCCGTAAGCAAGAACTGCTGGCCGACGCTGCCAGTGCGTTCATCTCGTTCGTGGAGCCCGCGTTTCTCTACGACATGCCTCCCTTCATCGAACCGGATTCCTTCAACGTCATGTTTACGGAATGGATGCTCTTCGAATATCCCTTCCGTAACGATAGAACGCCCCTTGAGGAATATGCGGCCCATCCCCCGGCGGGAGCGAAGGCCCTGCACCTTGACCACGTGCGGCAAATCTGCGAGACGCAGGTCTTCTCTCGCTTCGTCATCCACGACAAGGACACGCGCAGCGGCATGGCCGCGCTCGAAGATATCCAGACCGCTCGACGCTACGACGTCTACGACCCCGAGCTCTGCAAACGAGCCCGCTGGAGGAGCGGAACCATTGGCGAGAGAATTGCCTGCGTCGACGGGCTCTGGGTTCCCATAGCCAACACCAGGCTTTACGACCGAGCCGCACCTGCAGACACCGCCCTCGATGGACCCGGGTTCTTCCATCCCGAAGACCGCGTGCGCAAGCCCGAGGCGGAGCATGCTTCGTTCTACCTGCGCCTCGTCCGCGACATCATCGGCATCGACGGAAGATACCGGCACAC
>CASDTD010000058.1 GCA_949283445.1 uncultured Coriobacteriia bacterium
GGAAATCAGAGCCGAAGTGCACAAGCAGATACTGTTCTACCAACGTCGCGCGAAGACGTCCGGACGCATAGCTTCTGCACTGCACCACTCCTACGAACAGGCGGAGTTTCACGAGCGCTGCGGAAAAGGCAGCATCGACTACTCCGATTACAAGAAGAAGCTCAAGGAACTGCTGGGCGTCGTGCATGCCCTGACCGAAGAGCACGAGCAGATCGTCACCCTGGCGCAAGACGCGCAACTTGGCGACCACGAGTGCGTCATGCGCCGCTACGAAGAACAGGTCGCTCCCCTGCTCGAAGCTTTCGACGATACTTGCCAGCGCTACCGGAGCACCGCGAAGGTGCACTTCAAAAAACGCAAGGCGCTCAGCTCGGAACTGAAATCCCGCCTTGCCAGAATCGACGAGACCAACAAGGTCTTCGAGCACTACTCCTTCATGGAATTCCACACGCGCAGCATGCCCGAAGCGTGACAGGGGGTCACGCGCTACATCGTGAGCTGCTGGATGTAGACGTCGTTTCGCAGCTCGCGGGCATGGCCAGCAGATAGCGTCCCGTTACGGCGCAGCTCCTTGATGTACTCCAGCTCACGCGAAAACGCCCGGTCCTGGATGTCGTCAATGGCGTCGTTCACTTGCTTGAGCGCTTCAAAGCGCGCCGTCAGCCCGAACGCATCGGCATCCATGTCCTCGTCGATGCTCGCGAGCGCCTCTTCCAGGGCATCCGCCTGCCTGTAGAGCTCGTCACAACGCGCGACGATTTCCCTGCCGCGCGCAGCGACCTCGGGGCTCGCCATCGGAAGGAAATCACGGATACGGTCTGCATAACGCTTCATGACGATGGCCGTAGACGGCTCGTCGACCCGCTCGGGAAGCCCCGTCGCCTCATCCACGTTCGCCTGCGCGGCATCGGCCACGACAGCACCGGTGAGATGCGCGTCGGCCTGAATGGAGGCGATGACGCGTTCCAGCAATGTAATCTCCGCATCGGCGTAGGCCCTGCTACGCTTCTCGTGCGGCTTATGGGGGACCACCTTGCGCACCGCGAAATTGGCCAGCAACATCGTGCACAGGATGACACCCGAAGTGAGAAACAGCAGCTCGTTTCTGAGCGGAAACGCCCCGCCCGATTCCACGGTAAGCGGAATCGTCAACATGAGCGCGAGCGTGACGCCGCCTTTGGGGCCGGCAAGCGCCATACCCAACGTGCTCTTGAGCTGCGCGCGCGTGAAACACGAGCGCAGCTTCGAACCGCCACGCCACGCGGCCACCAGATCAAGCCCCAAGACCCACGCGAAACGCACGGCCTCGAGAACGAACGTGAGCGCCACGACGCACAACACGAGAAACGCGGCATGCTCGGCAGAGCTTTGCAGTGCCGGCATAAGCACCCGGGGAATCTGCATGCCGAGCACCACGAAGATGACGCCGTTCAAGACGAACTCGACAATCTTCCACACGCTGGCCGACTGCAGGCGCTGCTGCGCGGCCGTAGCCGTACGCGGGTGCGGCAGGAGCGAGATGGTCATGCCCGCCATGACGACGGCGATGACGCCGCCCACGTGCACTTGTTCGCAGATGAGATAGATGAAGAAGGGCATGACGAGCTCGAGCGTCACGTGCACCGTGGGGTTTTCCAGCCCGAAGCGGCGCAGCGCCGTGACAAGCCCCCAGAACGCGAAGCCCAAGACGACACCCGCGAACATGCCGCCGAACAACTCGAGCGCGAATTCTTCGCCTGCATGCGAAAGCGAGAACGCGCCGGAGACGACAACCGCGAGCGCGCAAGAGAAGCCGACCGTGCCCGTCACGTCATTGAACAGGGCCTCGCCCATGAGCAGCGATTCATGCCGCTTCCCGAAGCGCATGTCCTTGGAAAGCGCCGTGACTGCCGCCGCGTCGGTCGAGCCCATCGCAGCGCCGAAGGCAAGCGCGGCAGCCAGGGGAATGGCGGGAATGAGCGCGTGGAGCGTGCAGCCGACGGCGGCCATCGTCACGAGCACGAGCCCCGTGACAAGCGACGCGATGCCGAAGCGGTTGCGGTACAGATTGCCCGAATCGACATGCCGCGACTCGTTGAAATGCAACGGGGCGATGAACAGGATGAGCAGCAGCTCGGAGTCTATCTGGATAGACGAGGAAAGCGGCAGCACGAGAGCGACGGCAACGCCGATGGCAATCTGCACGAGCGGCAGCGAGACGCCGTGCAGCACCTGGTCGAGCACGCTGGAGACGATGATGGCCGCCAGCAGGAATATGATGAGCTCGAGAAGTTCCACGTTCCCCTCCCCCTATTCCCACGCGATGCCAGCGAGCGTGCAGATGCAGTCCGCGGCGAGCATCTGCCCCATGATGGGCGGCAGATAGCTCATGGTGCCGATGGTGGGATGTTCCTCTTTCGTTGCCTGCGCACCAGCCGCGACGGCACGTTCCGGCAGTGGCTCGGTGGAATACAGCACGCGCAGGTGACGCACGCCCGCCGCACGCGCGCGCTTGCGCACGACGCGGCACAGCGGGCACACGCTCGTGTCGTAGATGTCGGCAAACGCCAGACGCGTCGGGTCGAAGCGGTTGCCCGCCCCCATGGCGCTCGTCAGCGCGACATTGTGCGCTTCGCACCAAACCGCTAACGCCAGCTTGGTGGCAACCGTGTCCTGGCAGTCGATGACGAAGTCGGGCACCTCGTGCGCGAACAGTTCATCGAGATTGTCTGGCAGCACGAACTGCTTGCGGGCATGCACGTGCACTGCGGGGTTGATGGCCTTGGCCATGGCCTCCATAACCGCAACCTTGTCACGCCCTACCGTGTTCATGAACGCGATGACCTGACGGTTCAAGTTGCTTTGTTCCACCACGTCTTTGTCGACGAACGTGAGCGTCCCGACGCCACCGCGCACAAGCGCTTCGGCGCAGGCAGACCCCACGCCGCCGATGCCGATGACCATGACGTGCGCGCCCTCGAGCGCGGCCAGCCCCTCGGCACCCACCATGAGCGCGAGACGGTCGTTCCAAGCTGCGTCGGTCACACGGTGCTCCTCACAGGCAGGCGACGATCATCGCGAACAGGTAGGCACCGTTGATGAACAGGTTGCCTTTCATGACGGTGCCCATGGCAGGCCCTCTCACCTCATGCGTGAGCGGCGTGACGAGCAGGTGGTAGATGGTGCCAGCGCCCAGCAGCAGCGTGACGACGCATGCCCAAAAACCACCCGGGAAATACCAGAACGAGAAATGCAGGGACGTGGCAACCCAGAGCACCACGAAGACGCGGTAGACGACCACGCTTCTCTTGCGCCCCAGCACGACGGGCAACGTATGCCGGCCGATGGGCGCGTCACGTTCGATGTCGCAGTTGTTCTGCGTCGCCATGACCATGCCGATGCCAATGACGAACGGCCCGGTCATGAGAATGGTCTGCACCCAGTCAATTTGCCAGAGCACGTCGAAGAGGCCGCCCCCTGGGTAGGAATGCGCGACGAACACGCTGATGCCAGCCAGCGGGATGAGGCAGCCCATGACCACGCCCGACACCACCTCGCCTATGGGCAAATAGGAAATCGGAATCTTGCCCGACGAGTAGATGACGATGAATACCGCGCCCACGAGCCCGATGACCAGCGGCACGAGGCTTCCCGCCCACACGATGCAGACGATGCCGCACGCCAGCGCCACGGCCATATAGCAGATGCCCAGCGCCAGCACATGCGCCGGATTGGGGTTGTTGTAAACCAGCACCGCGTCGGTAGGGTCGTCGGAATTCTCCACCGTATCGGTGCCAGCGCGGTAATCCGCCCAGTCGTTCAAGGTGTTCACCGCAGCTTGCGCGAACACGGCGACGGCTAGGAGCAGGCACCAGATGACCGGCGAGAAATCGTAGTGGAAGGCAATTGCATACAGCCCGCTGAACACCGACGTCAGCACTGCCGGCCCCGGCCACGTATGCGGGGCGGCAAGACGTGCGCACATCAGCGGCGTGAGCCGCTCATAGCTTTTCTTCGGTTCCATATCTGTCCGAACGCTCCTCGTGCACCTGCGTTACGCGAAAGCGAAGGTCCCGTTGCCTTCGTTGTAGCTCACGTCTTTTTCCGTATAGCCCTTCTCCTTCATCCAGGAAATCTGCGGCTCGATGAGCTTGGCAGGAGGATACGCGCTGGCACCTGCTTCCGTCGTGGCGTGCGGATATTCGCTGATCGGGTACGTGTCGACGACTATTTCGTTGAGGTTGGCTTTCTCGGCCAGCAGCGCGCGATAGTTTTCCGGGTTGGCATTGATGAGATCGGCCGCCTCGTCCCACGCCGCGCGCACCGCGTCAAGACCGGCGGCGTTGTCTGCCTTGAATTCGGCACGGGCCACCATGACGGACTGGGAGACGTTGTCGCCTTTGGTGTCGTCTGCCAGCAAGGCAAGACCGCTTGCCTGCCCCAGTGCGAGCATGGAACCTGGCAGCGCCGCTGCATCGAGCTTGCCAGAAGCCACGAGGCTGTAGCGGTCGGGAAGGCTCGGCACCTCGCTGGCCTTCACCTTGGAAACGTCCACGCCCGCCTGCTTGCACAGCATGTCGAAAACGTATTCGGGCACGGTGTTGGCAGCAACGCCCACGCCTTGCTCGCAACCTATCAAGTCCTTCAGGCTCTCGATACCCGAATCCGCGCTGGTAAGCACGCCGAAGCGCCCCTGAGCGGCGGTCGTGCCCAGGGTAATCCACTCCATGGACAGCTCGGTGCCGCTTTCGCAGAGCTTGACCGCGCGCATCGGGTCGGTCATGGCAAGGTCGACTTCCTTGGCGGTAATGGCCGCCGAAAGATTCTGCGCAGAATCGAAGACGACGATTTCGGCCTGCACGTCGTGCTTGTCGAACAGTCCTTCTTTTTCGGCCACCCACATGGGCAGAATATCCTCGGTGGGCATGGTGCCAATTTTCACTGCGGGCGACGACGAGCCGCAACCAGCAAGCGACACCGCCGCACCGGCGACGAGCGCCGCAGCGCCCGCGAGAAACGAACGGCGGGAAACGGAATTATGCATGAGCATGTGCAAGCTGCCTTTCACGAATCTGGTAATTTGAAACGTAGGATAGAACCTTTACCCTCTTTAGACAAACAAAGAAGTTTTCAATCGGGGGCATCAAGCAATGGGAGCACGCGATATTCAGGTCAACGGCATTGTCCAGGGCGTGGGGTTCCGCCCCTTCGTCGCGCGTCTTGCCCATGAGCTGGGCATGGCCGGTTGGGTTGCCAACGACGTCGACGGCGTGCGCATTCATGCCGAGCACCCGCAGGCAGAGCAACTCGAGGCATTCGAGAAGCGCCTGCAGGCAGAGCTGCCCCCCGCCGCACATGTCGTCTCGTTTTCCAGTAAAGACGCCGTAGTCAAAGATTACAGCGACTTCTCCATACGCCATTCGCAACGCAGCGGCACGCGCGACACGCTGGTGAGCCCCGACCTGGCCACCTGCCCCGACTGCGTGGCCGAGCTCTTCGACGAAAACGACCCGCGTTACCATTACCCGTTCATCAACTGCACCAACTGCGGGCCGCGTTTCACCATCATCGAGGACCTGCCGTACGACCGCGCCGTCACGTCCATGAAGCGCTTCACGATGTGCGAGCGCTGCCAAAGCGAATACGACGATGAGACGGACCGCCGCTACCATGCCCAGCCCAACGCCTGTTTCGCATGCGGGCCGCGCCTGTGGTGGTGGGACACAGAAGCTGTCTCTGCGGGGGATCTGAAGTTCGACGCAGATGGAGCGCTCGTGCTCGAACGGGAGCATCTTTCGCGCGAGGAATCCGATGCGCTCATCGCCCGCTGCGCGAAGACGCTTTCCGCAGGCGGCATCGTCGCCATCAAGGGACTGGGCGGCTGGTATCTCTCCTGCAACGCGCGAGACGAACGTGCCGTGGCGACATTGCGCGAGCGCAAAAGACGCCCCACCAAGCCGCTCGCCGTCATGGTACCCGACACAGAAGCCGCGCGGCGCATCTGCAAAGTCAGCGCCCAAGAGGCCAAGCTCCTGGAAAGCCGCGCGCGCCCCATCGTGCTGTTGCAGCGCCTTGCACACACGGGGCTGGCAGACGGCATCGCGGGCACGTTGCCCGAAGTGGGCGTCATGCTGCCCTCCACCCCCGTACAGCACCTGCTCATGCAGGCTGTTGACTGCCCGCTCGTCATGACCAGCGGAAACCGCAGCGGCGAGCCCATCGTCGCGCGTGACGAGGACGCGTTTGCAGCGCTCGGGCACATCGCCGATGCCTTCCTCGGCAACAACCGCGCCATCGTCGCTCGCTACGACGATTCGGTCGTGCGCGTACTCGAAAACGGCGTGCCGCAGCTGGTGCGTCGCGCGCGCGGCTATGCGCCCATGCCCCTGTTTCTCGACGGGCCGCGTATCGACGATGAGGCACTGGGCTGCGTGTTCTGCGCCGGCCCGGAACAGAAAGCAACCTTCGCATACCTGCAAGGACGGCGCGTCTACCTCTCGCAGCATCAAGGAGACTTGGAGCACCTGGGCGCATGGCGTGCTTGGGACGAGTCGCGTCAGCAGTACGCGCGCTTGTTCGACCTCGCGTCGACCACGCTCGTAGCCGACATGCATCCCGAATACCTCGCCAGCAAATGGGCGCGCGCAACGGCCGAGAAAACGGACATGCGTCTCATCGAGGTGCAGCACCACCATGCGCATATCGCCTCGGTGCTTGGCGAAAACGGTATCGACGAAGAGGTCATCGGCGTCGCACTCGACGGCACGGGCTACGGCACCGACGGCACCATATGGGGTGGCGAGATCCTCATTGCCACGCGCCGGGATTTCGCGCGTTTCTGGCACGTGCCCACGTTCAGGCTTCCCGGCGGGGCTGCTGCCATCAAAGAGCCGTCCCGCACGGCATTTGCCGTGCTCAAGGCAGCCGAAGCATCTGACGACCCGTTCTGGGAGCCGTTCAAGCAGGAGGCAGGCAGATGGGACACCTTCATAGCGGAGCTCGACGGTGCGGAAACCCTCAGCGCGATGCTCGAGAAAAAGCTCAACTCCCCCGCCTGCTCTTCGATGGGACGCCTGTTCGACGCTGTCGCCGCCCTGCTGGGCATCTGCACGCACCCCGCCTACGACGGGGAAGCTGCCTGTCTGCTCGAAGCTGCGGCACGCGCGGAACTTTCGGCAGGAGGGTTGGACGTCGAACGCTGGGCGCGCGAGCAAATGCCCGCCCCCATGGCGAACGCCCCACTCACCGCTTTGTCATTTCACCGTCATGTCATCCAGACTATCATCGAGCAATGTGAACGTGCACGCGAGGTGCACCGCATAGACAAGGTCGCCCTGAGCGGCGGAGTGTTCGTCAACCGCCTCGTTTCCCAGGGTCTGGCTGAAGGGCTGCGGCGGCGCGGCTTTGCGGTCTACGTCAACCGCGAGCTGCCGCCGAACGACGGATGCATCGCCTACGGACAGGCTATTGTCGCGCGGGCTCGGTTTTTGGAGGAATAGCATGTGCTTGGCAATCCCCGCGCAAGTGCGCGAAATCGACGAGAAGGAAATGCTCGGGACCGTCGACATCCTCGGCGTTACCCGTGAGGTCGCGCTTGACCTCGTCCCCAAGGTCAAGGTCGGCGATTACGTGCTCGTGCATGCGGGCTACGGCATAGAGATCGTCGACGAGCAGTTCGCGAACGAGACGCTCGACATCATCAGGCAGTTCCCCGAGCTCATCGACGAGGACCATCCCGGCATGGGGCAAGGTGTTCAGTAGATGGCGCTCGACCTTTCCGCGTTCCGTGACCCCGAACTCGGCCGCGAGCTCATCGCAGGCATCCACGACATCGCGCCACGTGCGCTGGCTGCGTGCGGCGGCCATATCAACCTCATGGAAGTCTGCGGCACCCATACCGTGGCGCTTGCCCGCAACGGTATCCGCAGCGTGCTGCCCGAAGGCATCAAGCTCATCAGCGGGCCGGGTTGCCCAGTGTGCGTGACGGCGAACAGGGACATTGACACCGTCATCGCGCTTTCCCGCATTCCCAATGTCATCTTGACCACCTTCGGCGACATGACACGCGTTCCCGGCTCGACGTCCTCGCTTAACGAGGAGAAGGCGGCCGGGCACGACATCCGCATCTGCTACTCCCCGCTCGACGGCCTGCGCATCGCGGCAAAAAACCCAGACCGCGAGGTCATCTTCGTGGGCGTGGGCTTCGAGACGACCACGCCGCTCATCGCCGCCACCATCAAGCGCGCCAAGGCGCAGGGCATCGGCAATTTCAGCGTGTTCGCCGCGCACAAGACCGTGCCGAACACCCTCGAAGTGCTTGTGAACGACCCGGAAGTCGACATCACGGCGCTCATCTTGCCCGGGCACGTCAGCACCATCATCGGGCGTGTGCCCTACGAGTTTCTGGCAAAAGAGCACGGCATTCCCGGCGTCATCATGGGCTTCGAGCCCATCGACTTGCTCTCGGGCATCCTGATGCTGCTCAAGATGCTGGCAGACGGCAAACCGGCCATCGTCAACGACTACAAACGCTGCGTCATGGAAGAGGGCAACCCCGCTGCGCAAGCCGCCATCGACGAGGTCTTCGAGCTGAGCGATGCCACCTGGCGCGGTCTGGGGCTCATCGAGAACTCGGGGTATGCGCTGCGCGCGGAGTACGCGGAATTCGACGCGGTGAGAAGGTTCGCGCCCAAGGTGGAGCCCACCGTCGAGCCGAAGGGCTGCCGCTGCGGCGATGTGCTGCGCGGCGTCATCAGCCCCAAGGAATGCCCGCTGTTCGAGAAGGCGTGCAGCCCCGAGCACCCCATCGGGCCGTGCATGGTGTCTTCCGAAGGCTCCTGCGCCGCGTTCTACAAGTACCTGCGCTAGAAAACATGACAAAGGGCCACGTCAAACGTCACATTTATGTTTTGCAATGTGATATTTGATGTGACCCTCCGTCGCGCTGCAAGGCGTTCATCGCGAAGCAGGGCTCATTTCCCGTAACCTGACAAATCCCACTTCAGCCAAGCGGCGATAAGTTCCACGACCGCCCGGTAGAACCCGGATGTCTCGTCTGCCTCGCGGGAAAACCGCGCAAGCATGTCTTCGGCAAGCGCGATTGGGTGCCCCTGGAAGAACACGGCGAGCTGCGCTGTCTGCTTGGCGGAAAGTTTCACGCCATGACCGTGCTCGGCAGACGCGCAGAGCATGAGCTCGGCTGCCAGATGGTCGTGCGGCAGACCCTCGGGCAGGTTCTCGAGCAAACCCGTCGAGCGCGCGAACGCTTTGACCTGCGAATCTGCCTGATCACGGCCGTAATCGGACTCGCGCGGCGGCATGCACGGCGCATCTCCTTCGAACATCTGGCGATATTCCGACTCGAGAGCGGCGGGACGCTCTTCCTCAGACACGGCGCCCAGTTTATCAAGCGCATCATCGATATGCTGCAGCGCCACAGCCGTGCTGCGGTTCAAGAACTGGCTACGCCAGAACTTCTTGTCGAGAACGTTGAAACGCAGCGTCTCGTCGAGTGGGGACACCACGAGTTTGCTGAAGAACTCGTATACGGCGAGGCTGTGCGAATGCGCGTGCCCTTTGCCGTGGGCATGTGCATGCCCGCCTTTTGCCTTGGCTTTTGCCATTGCCTTTCCTTTCGAGAAAACAACCCACGGGAGTTGCCCCGTGGGTTGCGTGAATCTCATATGCCGCTACGCGCGAACTTCGCCGCCTGTGGCCTTGACGACCTTGGCGACAATCTTCTCGTGTGCCTTCTCGACTTCCTCGCTCGTGAGCGTGCGGTTCGCGTCACGATACGACAGACGGAACGCCACGGACTTTTTGCCGGCGCCCACGCGCTCGTCATCGCGGTAGACGTCGAACAGCCGGACCGACTCGAAGGGGCCTTTCTTGCCCGCGCTCGTGATGCACTGCTCGATGCGCTCTGCCGTGACCTCCTCGTCGACGACGATGGCCAAATCGACCTCGACCGACGGGTACACGGGCACATCAACATAGGGACGCTGCTCGCAAGCGGTGTGCAGCAACGCGCGCACGTCGAGCTCGAACGCGGCGATGGCGCCTTCGGCCTCGAACGCCTGGGACGCCAGCGGATGGACTTCGCCCACCCAACCCAGCACGCTGCCGCCGGACAGAATCTGGGCGCCGCGACCCGGTGCGAGCCAGGGCGCTTCATCGGGCTCGAAAGCCTTGAAACGCACCTTGGGGATGGCAAGCTCGCGCACGAGGTTCTCGATGATGCCCTTGGCATCGTAGAAGTCCAGCGCGACGGCAGGCTGGTTCCAGCCCGTCTCGTTCCAAGACCCCGTCAGAACGCCGGCGACGAGCATGGTCTCTTTGGGGTTCTTGCGCCCTTCCGCAGCACCGAACACAATGCCGCGCTCGAAGAGCTGCACGTTTTCCACGCCGTGGCTCTGATTGTAGGCAACCGAACGCAGAAGGCCGGGCAGGATGGAGCGGCGCATGACCGACTGCTCGTTGCTCATGGGGTTGATGAGCTCGACGGCCTCGCCCCTGCCCTCTTCGGGGATACGCGCGCGCTCCATGTCGGAGGCGTCAACGAACGAGTAGGTCATCGTCTCGTTCAGGCCGCACGAGCGCAGGCAGAAGTCGATCTTGACCAGGCGGCGCTGCTCGAGCGTGCGGCCGCCGGCATGGGCACCGCCCGGCAGCGTCGGCTCGACGCGGTCCATGCCCCAGATGCGCAGCACCTCTTCGTAGAGGTCGATCTCGCGGATAAGGTCGGGGCGGAAGCTCGGCGCGATGACCGTGAGCTCTTCGTCGCCCGGCTCGCCTTCGACACGGCAGCCCAGGTCGGTGAGAATCTGAATCTGCTCTTCGTCGGTGATATCAGCGCCCACGTGCGCGCGCAGGCGGTTGGGGCGCAGCGTGAGCTCGGGCTCGACGGCGGGAATCGGGTAGACGTCGACGACGCCCTGGCACACCGTGCCACCGGATACCGCCGCGATGAGCGCCGCGGCGATCTTGCTGTTCTCGTCGCAGGAGGCGGCATCGACGCCGCGCTCGTAGCGCAGGGAGGCCTCGCTCACCAGCGAGAGGTTGCGCGAGGTACGCGAGGTGCGTCCGGCATCGAACGTCGCGGCCTCGAGCAGCACGTCGGTCGTGTCGTCGACGACCTCGGAATACAAGCCACCCATGACGCCGGCCAGGCCGACGGGGTTTTCGCCGTCGGTGATGAGCGTCATGTCGCCGGTGAGCTCGCGCTCGGTGCCATCGAGCGTCGTGAACTTCGATCCGTCCTCGGCACGACGCACGAGCACGTGGTGCTTGCCGTCAGCTGCCTTCGGGAACGCGCGCAGGTCATAGGCGTGCAGCGGCTGCCCGAGCTCGAAGAGGATGTAGTTGGTCACGTCGACGATGTTGTTGATAGAGCGCGCGCCCAGGGCGGTGATGCGCTCGACCAGCCAATCGGGCGACGGGCCGACCTTCACGTTGCGGATGAGGCGCGCCGTGAAGCGCGGGCACAGCTCGGGCTCGGCAATTTCCACGGACACAGAATCGTTCACGTTCTCGTCATTCATGGGGCCGGGCACCTCACAGGGCGGCTCGTAGTGCCACGGCACGTGGTACATGGCGCCAACCTCGCGGGCAAAGCCCCTCATGGACAGGCAGTCCGGACGGTTCGGCGTGATTTCCAGGTCGAGCACCGTATCGGTCATGCCGTTCCATTCGGCGAAGCTCTCTCCCAGCGGCGCGTCGTCGGGCAGCACCATGATGCCCTCGTGGTCGCCGCCGATGCCCAGCTCGCGCTGCGAGCAGATCATGCCGCAGCTGACCTGGCCGCGCAGCTTGGATTTCTTGATCTTGACGTCGCCGGGCAGCACCGTGCCGATAGTTGCGACGGCGACCTTGATGCCCGCGCGGATGTTAGGGGCGCCGCAGACGATCTGCGTCGGCTCTTCCCCGTCGCCGAAATCGACGGTCGTGACGTGCATGTGGTCGCTGTCCGGATGGTCGACGCAGGTCTTGACGTAGCCGATC
>CASDTD010000059.1 GCA_949283445.1 uncultured Coriobacteriia bacterium
ACCGGCGAAGCCGAAGTGAAGAACCGCAAGGAGATTCGCGCGTTGCTGCGTGCCGGCTGTGCACACGTCATCGTGACGGGATGCGCTATCAACATCGACGCCGGCCACTACGCCGACATCAGTCCGCGCGTCATCTGCGAGCGCGACAAGCAACGGGTTGCTCCACGTGCCGCAGAGCTTCTCGGGGCGCCCTTCCCCGTCGCGCGTCAAGGCGCAGCAATGCCGCTCGACCGCGTGGGAACTGGCTTTCGTACGCGCGTGGACATGAAAATTCAAGACGGCTGCGACAATGCCTGCACGTATTGCATCGTGCACACTGCACGGGGCAAAGCACGTTCCGTGCCAGCGCGTGACGTCATCGCGGAAGCGCGGCACCATGCGTCATGCGGCGTCAACGAGCTCGTGCTCGTCGGGATAGACCTCGGCGCCTATCGAAGCGACGGTCTCGACCTGGGCGGTTTGCTCGCACGCTTGCAGATCGAAACCGACATCGGGCGCATCCGCGTCTCCTCCATCGAGCCGCAGAACTTGAACGACTCGCTTATCTCGTGCCTGGAGTGCTCCGCAGGACGCGTTTGCCGGCACCTGCATCTCTGTTTGCAGTCGGGCTCGGACAAAGTGCTCTCCGAGATGGCGCGCCCCTATTCGAGCACGGAATTCTTGGCTAAAGTACGCGAGCTCAAGTCCCGCGTTTCCAGCATTGCGCTTTCCACCGATGTCATCGTGGGCTTTCCGGGCGAAACCGACGAGGACTTCGAAGCCACCTGTGCGCTCGTCGAGCAGTGCGGGTTCATGCGCCTACACGTGTTCCGTTACTCCAAGCGCCCCGGCACGCCTGCCGCTGCGCGCAACGACCAGATTGCGCCCGAAGTCATGGCACAGCGCTCGGAACGCCTGCGCCAGCTGGGAACACGCCTTGCCCGCGAGGACGCACATGCGCGCGTCGGCGCCTGCGAGCAGGTCATCGTGGAGCGCCCTGGGCGCGGCACGAGCGAGTCCTACCATCCCGTGCGTTGCTCCGAAGACATCCCCGTAGGGTCGCTTGTCACTCTGCGTTTCACCGGCTACGACGAAGAGCACCTGGCACTCATCGGCGAACAAGCATAGAGCCCCCTCAGCGAACAACAGTCTCTCGTAACTCCCCTGCCCTGCAGCAGAAGGTATCGTTTCATGCGTTTAGGTGCTTTGGGAACGCCTGTTTTGACTCCATGTTTGCTGCCTGCAATATTTAGAGCCTCTGCTGAGTGCGTACGTGTGTGGCCTGCACATTTGGAGCCTCTGCTGAGTACTGTGACGCACTACCTGCGGCACTTGGAACCCCTAATGAGTACTGTGACGCACTACCTGCGGCACTTGGAGCCCCTCGTGAGTACGAGAAGAAAGGCTTCCATACTCAGCAGGGGCACAAACTGCCAAGGAACCCTGCGCGGCGTACTCAGCAAGGGCGCAAACCGCCATCGCATCCCGCGTAGCGTACTCAGCAAGGGCACTAAGTGTGCAGCGATAACCGCAGCAAACACAAAGAAGCCGCCTCCACATGGGAAGCGGCTTCTTTCACTTTGTTTGACGAGAAGCGCCCTACTCTACAATCATGCCCTCTGCATGCTTGAGGAAGGTTTTCTTCCAGGCAATCTCAGAGTTAATGAACGCGACGTTCGGATCGTCATCCGCAAGGTCGGCAAGCTGCTCTTTGAGCTCGTCAATCTCGACCCTGATCTGAGTCGGATTTGACTCTCGAACAGCCATGGCACGATTGGCAAGAATCATAACGCGCTCTGCCTCAACCTGAGCATATCCGCCGTCCACGATGTAGCGCACAGGCTCCTTGCTGCCCTGCTCCGTCACGCGGACGGTGCCCGCGTTCAGGGTCGTGACAACGGGCTCGTGCTTGGCGTAAACGCCCATCTCGCCTTCGGCAGCGGGAAGCACGACGAACTCGGCTTGCCCGGAATACAGCTCACGAACCGGAGTCACTATTTCACATTGCAACGTCGGCATGTCACATTCCTTCCCTTAGGCGAGTTCCTTGGCAGCTTCGAGGACCTCGTCAATGGAGCCCTTGCTGCGGAACGCCTGCTCGGGAACGTCGTCCAGCTCGCCGTCGATGATCATCTTGAAGGAGCGGACGGTGTCTTCGACCTTGACGTACTTGCCCTCGAGGCCGGTGAACTGCGTCGCGACATGGAACGGCTGACCCAGGAACTGCTGAATCTTACGGGCACGGGCGACGATGAGCTTCTGCTCTTCGGAAAGCTCGTCCATACCCAGAATGGCGATGATGTCCTGCAGGTCGGAATAAGTCTGCAGAATCTCCTGGACCTGAACAGCGACCTGATAGTGCTCCTCGCCCACGACAGAAGGATCGAGGGCGCGGCTGGTGGAGGCCAGCGGGTCGATAGCCGGGTAGATGCCCAGCTCGGCAATGGAGCGGCTCAGAACCGTCGTGGCATCCAAGTGGATAAATGCCGTGGCGGGAGCCGGGTCGGTCAGGTCGTCGGCGGGAACGTACACGGCCTGGACGGACGTGATAGCACCCGTGGACGTGGAGGTAATGCGCTCCTGCAGGTCGCCCATCTCGGTGGCCAAGGTGGGCTGGTAGCCGACTGCGGACGGCATACGGCCGAGCTGTGCGGAAACCTCGGAACCAGCCTGGGTGAAACGGAAGATGTTGTCGATGAACAGCAGAACGTCCTGACCCTGGTCGCGGAAGTACTCGGCAACCGTCAGGCCGGCCAGGCCGACGCGCAGACGCGCTCCCGGCGGCTCGTTCATCTGGCCGTAGACCAGGCAGGTCTTGTTGATAACGCCAGATTCGCTCATCTCGAGGAACAGGTCC